>CAZIAG010000138.1:0-8966 GCA_964537375.1 uncultured Roseivirgaceae bacterium | reverse complement strand
CGCACCTGGTTTGGGACCAGGGGGTCCCAGGTTCGAATCCTGGTACCCCGACTCGGCCGCTTAGGCGGCTTTTCTTTTTTTTAGGGTGCTGTGAAGCATCGAGTTTTTTGCTGGAGGCAACGCGATGCCCTTGTCGCGGCAAGCCCCCGACTCGGCCGCTTAGGTTAGTCTCTTACTAAGCGGCTTTTTCTTTTATTGTTTCACAATTAAGGAGAAATTTTCATGGAACCCGAACCCCAGGCACATGGGACCATTGACATTACTTGAAACCTGAATAAACCATGAACCCGATCTTCGTTTAGCACTCCGTCGGGACGAGCCCTAAACCTGATTTGGAACTTTGCACTTTTAGTTTCCCCTTATCCTATCGACAAACCTTCCAAACGTCTCCCGGTTCCAATTCGAAAAACGCCCGCGCTGCACCACCAGCAGATTGGCTTCGGGGAAGTTGACGTAGTAATGAAACACGAACTTCGCCCGGGGATCGGCCCAACCGGCAATCTGTCCGAACCTCAGGTCGTTGAAGACAATTGTATCGGCGCGTTGTTCTACAGTGTAGTAGCCCTGTGAAAAACGCAAAAGGTTTTTTACATCGTTGTTATGTCTTCTGCCTTCCAGGAGTTCCTTTCGCTGCGGGAAATAGGTAAACACCATGCGCCCTTCGTCGAAGACTGAGCGGTAGGTGGTGTAAAAACCCGAGTCATCTTCCACTACTACATACCAGAGCCAGGTGTTCATCGGGGTAGGCGTGGTAAAGTAGCGTTTGTATTTAATTCCCTGCTCGGCAATCGCGTATTCGGTCGCTCCCTTGATCGTGGCCTTGTTGTACATGGCGTAAACGAAATACGCCGCAGTGAGCGCAAGGGAAAGGGTGATCCACGCGCGTCTGTGTCTGTTCCTGGAACTCATCACCATGAGCGCGATTAGTCCGATACCGAGGGGGAGTGAGAAAAAGATATCGGCGACGAACAACAGGTGAAATGAAAATCGCTGGTGAGCAAATGGCTCGTACCAGCCGACGCCGTAGTTGTTGCATGCATCGACGAGGAGGTGGATGAGGACCTCCACTGACCAGAACACGACCCACAACCACAGCGGAACATTTCGTCCGCGATATACCCGCATGGAGAGCGCGACGCATACAACGGTGGCGAACGCACCAAACAGGAACGAGTGCGTGAACCCGCGGTGTACGAGAAGGTTTTCAGTGGCCGGTACGAGAAAGGCCGCAACGAAATCGATATCGGGAATACTCTGGCCGATGGCGCCGAGAAACAACGAGCGTTTCCCGAGCTTTTTTCCCGCGATGGCTTCGCCTGCGATAGCCCCCAGCGCAATGTGTGTTATCGAGTCCACGCAGCGAAAATAACGTTTACGGAAAAGAACTGTACCTTTTTTCGGAGCCTTTATGGAATCCCGCGGGTGTGGGCATCCTTAACGTATAAAACTAAACTCCAATTCTTATGGAAACGAGATTGACTATTCCATCGTGGGAGGACATCATCTTTGACAACAGGAACAAAGACTACGGCGCCTACCCGTTGCGCAAGAAATATTCTCAGCGCGTCTTGTTGGGGTCAGGGGCCACCGTTGCGTTGGTAGCCCTTCTGCTGCTGATGACGGAACTCACGGGTAACGGCATCGAGATTGTCCCGCCGCCTGTGCCAGACGGTCCCACGATCAAGTTGACCACGCCGCCAAAGTTCGAAACCGAAAAGAAGAAGACAAAAATCGACCGTCCTCCGCGCAGGCCTGAAACACGACGCGCGACAACGATCCAGGTCGTCGCGCACGAGGTCGATACAACCATCGCCATTGACATGGAGGCAGACATCGTTCCCGATCTTCCGGATGAATTCTGGGGCGACGGGGAGGTAGGTATCCCCGAAGGTGACGATTCCGGCGGTATCCCGGTGGTGGAGGAACCCGAGGGTAAAGTGATCGACATTGCTGAGGTAATGCCCGAATATGAAGGTGGCCTTGAGGCGATGTACAAATTCATCAAGAAAGAGGTCCGGTATCCGAAATCAGCGCGTAACATCCGGGTCGAGGGAATGGTATACGTCAAGTTTGTTGTCAACAGCGACGGCTCGGTTTCGGATGTAACGGTTATCCGTGGCATCCACCGAGACTGCGATGCGGAGGCTGCACGTGTCATCAAACTGCTTTCAAAGAAATGGAGGCCGGGAAGTCAGAACGGAAAGCCGGTCAATGTGAGGATGGTATTACCGATCAGGTTTCAGCTGAATTGACGTGCGCACATTGTCAGGGGCTAACGTTTCAAGAACTCGCGAACTGCGGTCTGCCAAATCAAGGGTTGTTCAACGAAGGAAAAGTGTCCGCATCGGGGAATGGTGAGTGTTTGAGCACCCTTGATGGCATGCTGCAGTCGCTGAATCGCGGAAGCCGGTATGAGGTCTGAAGCGCCGTGAATGATCAACACCGGTACGTCGATGTTCGCCAGGCTGTCATAAAGGTTGGCCCTCATCGTTGAGTCCTTCATAAGGGATCCAAACAACGCCCCATTTGCCTCGACAAAATTTTCAGGAAGATCGAGATTCAACATCTCCATTTTTGTCGTGTCGTAGGCCGACTGTTGAAACGTCAACTTAAACACACGGTCATAGTCGGCGACGGTGGCAGCGTTATCCCTGAGCCTGGCCCTCGCGTTGCGTAGTGCCTGCGTTGTCCGCTTCTGTGATTCCTCCGCGATAGCCGCGTCATACTCTTGATTGAAAGGGACAGGGTTACTGTAAATGATACGAGCTACATTTTCCGGATAGGCCAGGGCATAGCGTGTTACCAGTACGGCTCCCCAGGAATGTCCCACGAGGTTGAGTTTTGTCAGGCCGAGTTCCTTACGCACCGCCTCCATGTCTTCCACCATCATGGCGATGGAAACGGAGTCTGCAATGGCTGATCGTCCACACATCCGCTGATCAAAGAACACAAGCTTAAAATCGTTTGAAAGCGGATCCACGTGGGGTTGGAAGTAGGCGTGGTTCAATCCCGGTCCACCATGAACAAACAGAAGGTTTTCGCCTGTGCCGACGGTCTCGATGTAGAGCGAGGTGCCATTGACTTCCAGCATCGTACCATTGTCCTGGCCGTTGCAGGCGAAGGTTACTCCCAGGAGCAGGGCGCCGGAAAACAAGAGATCGTTAGAACGCAATCGCATCATTGAATCATCCAGGAGTCTTTGGACAATGCCGCATATACAGATTCAATAGTAAAGCCGACGCTTCCGCTTGCGGTGCAATGCGGCGCCCGTCATGGCGGCGAAGCCTCCGACGAGGCCGCCAATAACACCCGTGACGATCGTCAGGAGCAAGGCGTTCATCATGAAGATCTGTCCCACTTGTTCGGCGAGGGGAGCGCTGGCGTCCTGTTGTGCGAGGAACGCCCAAAGCCACCAGAGCAGGGCAACCCCCAAAAATCCTGCGCCGAAATTCGCCTTGGTGTTGAAGATCACACCGCCGATGAATGCTGCGATGGCGATGCTCCACCAGGGAAGTACCAGTTCCGAAAAGAATCCGAGGATGGCGATGAACAATACCTGTATCAAGAATTTCATTGGCCGGGGTTTAATTGAGTTGTAAACAGCGTCTTTTCGCTATAGGCCTCCGGTGAGGCGTAGAAGTTCATTGGGTAATATTTACCGGACAACCAATACTCGATCAGGTTGTCGTAGAACACGCTTCCCGGGTTTCCGGATTGTCCTCCCGGGTATACGCCCCAGGCGCGCACGCCTTCCTGGCCGAGGCTCACTACCATTCTCCAGCTCGGACCGTTGCGTGAGCCAGCGGCGTTGACGATTCCCGGACCTCCACCGATAGGTGCAACGCGGCCAAGCGGCTCAAGCATGGCGAGGTGTTGGATCGTGGTGTTCTTATAGGCTGCCCATTGCGCGGGCTTACCGTGTTCCTCCTCCCATTTCTCAATGCGTTTGACGCTTTCGCTGAACGAAGTCCTAACGATGTCGGTGAGTGTTTCTTTTTCCGGTGTCGAAACGACGTCGTAGAAGGGGAGATCGGGGTTGTTCTTCATCAGGTGGATTGTCGCGAAGTCGTTGGGTACATCCAAGGATACCGAGTCATTTCTCATCTCGTCCCACAATGTGGCATTGAGTGCACGCCACCATTCCTCGTACCACGAAGCGTGAACGGATTCCGCGGAGTTGAAGAAATCCCAGTTGCTCAGTCCGATGACCACTTCATTTTCCTTTCCCCTGAGCGCCGTTTTGTCGAGCAGGGAGAGCATGAGCGGAAGACTTTCGGCGGCCTGCAGGTTGTAGTTGTCGTTTTGCAGCGTCATCATGTCCTGCACGGTGAGTGAGTCTTTTGACGCCAGTACTTCGTTGATACGGCGGTTCCGGTACGTTTCGTAGTTGACGCCCTGGACGTAATAGGGGTAGGTTTCATCCACGGGGAACTGGTTTGCCGAACTGACGAAGCCTCGCGGTGGATTCTTGATCATCACATTGTGATCGAAAGGAATGAACGCTTGCCACTCGGCGCTGGTGCGTGTGCCATCGAGAATGTAGCGGCCTTCGCCTTCACGACGTACGGGAAACTTTCCCTGGATACGCATGGCAATGTCGCCCGACACAGACGCAAAGGCAAAGTTCTGTGCCGGTGCCGACCAGTAATCGAGGGCTTTCATGTAGTCGTCGTGGTTATGCGCCCGATTCAGCATAAGTACGGTCTTCAATTCCAGCGAGCCCTCGTGTGCGATCCAACGGAAGGCATACCCGTCTTCTTCCTCGTCGGCGTGGAAGTTCCGGTCGTATACCACGGGTCCATGATGCGTGTAGCGGACCGTGTCGTAGAACGTATCCTCGCCGCGTACTTTGATTTCTTCGATCTTGATCTCTACGGGCTTCCACTTGCCGTCGCTGAGATATGCTTTTCGTGACGGGTCCTGGTATTGGATCTTGTACCAGTCGACAAGGTCGCGTTGTGCGTTGGTGACTGCCCATGCGACAGAGTCGTTGAATCCGATCACAATTCCCGGCGCGCCGGGCAGTGATGCACCCATAGCGTTTACGTCTGGTCCATGCAGGTGGATTACATACCAGATCGACGGCAATGAAAGGGTCAGGTGCGGATCGTTCGCCAGGAGCGTGTTTCCATCCGCGGTTTTGCTGCCGTGCACTGCCCAGTTATTGCTGCCGATGCCTCGTTCCGCGTCCGCTCTTTGTGGCAGGTCGATGAGTTCCGTGGGAAGGGCCAGCGCCACCGTGTCGAGTTGTACCGGAGGAAATTTCCAGCCGCCCGGGTTGTCGACGATTGGTTCGCCCGTAGGCTTTTCGTTGTCGAAGTAGAGCAGGTCGACCACGTCTTTTCCGAACAGCTTCAATGCGTTGGTCATTTCCAGGTCGCGTTCGCTCATGTTGAGGGTCTTCGAGAGGTTCTTCAGGAGCAACCCCATTTTCAAGGGTGTCCACGGTTCGGGGCGGTAGTTCAGTAACTTGTATTCAAACGGCAGCGAGGCATCGTCGAGGCTCTCGATATAGGCGTTGACGCCCTCCGTATAGGCATTGATTGCGGCCGCCAGTTGTGGGTCTTTCATCATGGTTTCCGTTGCGCGTTCGGCGCCATAGACCATACCGAGACGGCGCTGGGTACGGTCAAAATCGAGCGCACGGTGTCCGATGATTTCAGCAATACGTCCTGAGGCGGCGTGTATCTGGAACTCCATCTGCCACAGGCGATGCGAAGCCGTGACGTAGCCTTGCGCGAGGAAAAGGTCGTGGTCGTTTTCCGCAAAGATATGCGGGATCAGCAGGCTGTCATAAACGACACGAACGGGTGCCTGGAGACCGGGGATATTCAATTCTTCGGGCGGGGCGCTGTCGTCATTGTCGATGTTTTGCCAGAAGCCGTGAAAAGGATCGAGAAATTTGCCCAGGGGCGGCAAAGGCGTTCCAAGAATATTCCAGTTGTTGTTCAGGAAGTATATGAGCGCCGTTGTGATGAGAAGAGAGAAAAGAAAACGGGTAATATTCATGCAGGCATCGTCGTTAGCGGGTAATAAAGTAAAAAGCTTTTCTTAATTTTCGGCAATTACGGGAAAATATTTTGTAACCCTGTCACCAGCACATTTTGCCAAAGTATTCGAAAGAACTAATCAAGAAAGCCGAATCGATTAAGGCCATCTTTTTTGATGTGGACGGTGTGCTCACCGATGGCCGCATCATCTATAGCGACTCGGGCGAGCAAATCAAGGAGTTCAATGTTAAGGACGGCTTGATCGTCAGTTACCTGAAAAAGGCGGGCATCACCGGGGTGATCTCCGGTCGCGAGTCGGCTGCGGTGGCGCGCCGCTGCGCTGAGCTCAAAGTCGACTTTTGCCACCAGGGCATCGTGGACAAAGCGTTGGTATTCCAAAAGCTGGCGGAGCATTACAAGCTGAAGGCGAAAGAGGTGCTCTTTATCGGTGACGATATCAATGATCTCCCGGTTCTCAGGCTCGCGGGTTTCAGTGCCTGTCCGGCAGATGCCTTCGACTACGTCAAGGAGCGGGTCGACATGGTGACTTATGTTCGGGGTGGGGCAGGTGTCTTGCGCGAGGTAGCGGACCTGGTACTCGAAGCGAAAGGCCTGCTGAAAAAAATCCTCGACCCGGAAAGTTAACCGGTAAATTCTCCGCAATTTTGCCTACGAAAAAATTTCCACCTTTTCAGCGTCAGGATGATGAATCGTTTTAGTGAAATGGTTTCCGTCGGAGACTCCATTCGTGTAGGCGGCGACCGCATGGTGCTGTTTGCCGGGCCCTGTGCGGCCGAGAGTTACGACATCTGCATAGAGACCGGTACGAAGGTCAAGGCGATCTGTGAGCGCCTCGGGATCGACTACGTCTTTAAGTCGTCGTTTGACAAAGCGAACCGCACCTCTTCCGGTTCGTACCGGGGGCCGTCGATGGAAGGCGGACTCGAGATTCTTTCACGCGTGCGGAAAGATTTGGGTGTACCGGTCGTCACGGATGTACACGAATCGCATCAATGTGCCGAGGTGGCCGAGGTGGTGGATGTGTTGCAGATTCCTGCGTTTTTGTGTCGGCAGACCGACCTGTTGAAGGCCGCGGCCCGCACGGGCAAGACGGTCAAGATCAAGAAAGGCCAGTTTATGGCGCCGGAGGATATGAAGTACGCTGTTGACAAGGTGCGCGGTGAAGGCAACAGCCATGTTTTGCTAACCGAGCGTGGAGCCAGCTTTGGTTATCACACCCTTGTGGTGGACATGCGTTCCTTGCCGATCATGCGGCAGTTTACGCCCGTGATTTTCGACGTGACGCATTCTGTCCAGCAGCCCGGTGGCAAAGGCGGTTCGTCCGGCGGACAGCGTGAGTTCGCGCCCTTCCTTGCCCGCGCGGCAGCAGCGGCCGGTGTTGATGGCTTTTTCATTGAAACTCATCCGAATCCCGAAAAAGCCCTCAGCGACGGACCCAACATGATCCCACTCCACGAGATGGAGACGTTTGTGGCGATGATTAAGAAGGTCTGGGATTTACAACGGTCGTTGGTCGACGGGTGACCGCCAGAGTGCTCTCGCGGGTAAGCAGTCGAACGTCAATCCATGAATCCGCAGAATCCCGTTAACGCCTTAAGTCCAGGGAATGCCGGTCAGACGATCATCCCCGCGGCCACCGTTTCATTCGTCCCCTCATCCACGAGTATCAGACTTCCCGTGATCCGGTTCTTGCGATAGGAATCGAAGAACAACGGTTGGGCTGTACGAATCTTTACGCGGGCGATGTCGTTCATCGCAAGGGAATCCACTCCTTCAACACGACTGAGGTTATTGATATCCAGCTTGTACTGGATTTCTTTCAGCACGCCTTTCACTTCACGGGTGGTATGGCGAACGTGGAACTTCGTATTGAGGTTAACCGGTCGCTGATTCATCCAGCAAAGCATGAGGTCGATATCCTGGTCGGAGTGTGGATGGTTATTGGGCTTAGCGATGATATCGCCGCGGCCGATGTCGATGTCGTCTTCGAGGGTCATGGTAATGGACATCGGCGCGAACGCTTCCTGTAGCTGCTCCCCGCCGAACTCGATCGTGCGTATCTTCGAGGTGAAGCTGGAGGGAAGGATGACAATTTCGTCGCCGGGCCGGAAGATGCCACCGGCTATACGACCCGCATATCCGCGGTAATCGTGAAACTCCTTAGCATGCGGGCGCACCACGTATTGCACAGGGAAACGACTGTCGATGTGGTTGTAATCGCTTTCAATATGCGCGGTTTCCAAAAGGTGGATCAGTGTGGCCCCCTGGTACCACGGCATGTTCTCGGAACGGTTTACCACGTTATCGCCGACGAGTGCGCTGATGGGCACGAACTGTATATCCGATACTTCCAGTTTTGAGGAGAATGCCTTGTATTCCTCGACGATCTTGTCGAACACCTCTTCGTTATAGTTGACGAGGTCCATTTTGTTGACACAAACGATGATGTGCGGGATCTTCAATAGCGAAGCGATATATGAATGCCGGAACGTTTGCTCGACCAGACCTTTCCGCGCATCGATGAGGATAAGGGCGAGGTTGGCGGTGGAGGCCCCTGTCACCATGTTGCGGGTGTATTGGATATGCCCGGGTGTATCGGCAATGATAAATTTCCTCTTCGGTGTGGCGAAGTAGCGATAAGCGACGTCGATGGTGATGCCCTGTTCCCGTTCTGATTTCAATCCATCCGTGAGCAGCGAAAGATCAACGTATTCAAATCCCTTCTTCGCGCTCGACTTCTCCACGGCTTCCAGCTGGTCTTCAAAGATCGATTTGCTGTCGTATAACAGTCGGCCGATCAACGTGCTTTTTCCATCGTCTACACTTCCTGCAGTCGTGAAACGGAGGAGTTGGTTTTTCAGGTAATCCATTCTTATCGTTCTATTTATTTTTTCTTTCTTGCTTTCTTTCTTTCTTTCTTCAGTTCTGGGGTTCCGGGTTTCAAGTTCCGGGTTT
>CAZIAG010000137.1:0-9056 GCA_964537375.1 uncultured Roseivirgaceae bacterium | reverse complement strand
ATCAACGCTGCAGCCGATGAAGGAATCGTGAAGGGGAGGCAAGGACGCCGAATGGCGCTGAAGCACGTTAGATCGCAATGCCCTTTTTCTTTCCAACTCCCCCGGCCTGGCGGCTTTTTTCCCGTGGCATCCCGTTTATATCTATTTAACGTTATTAAATGCGGAGGGTTTATGAAGAAGTGCATGATGACAGCATTGGTTATCTGCTTTACTCTGGCGGCCAATGGACAAACGGGTAAGGAAAAGGAAGATGACGAGACGGGAGTAAAGGAAAGTCAGCGGGAGGCACAGGAGCGAGCCCTGGGTGGGCAGGTGACCGAAAATGAATGGAAGGATGAGCGGGCTGGCAATAAGTCAGCGGGTGATCAGAAGACGCAGGCAGAATCCGCGGCAACAGATGCAGGCAATGCAGGGGGGCTGCAGCCTGAGCAAGCTGCCGGTACATCAGTTGGGGCCGAGGACGAGGGAGGTCCAGGCACGTCCACGGTAACTGAATTCACTACCAGCGGAAGTGGTTCTCCGGCCATCCTTTCCGAAAAAAATGGGCGGGACCGTGATGGTACGGGCAACGTACAGAGAGCATCGTACAATATTGCTGGTGCTCCTGTGCCTGGGAATATGGATCTTTCGCAAACGAACTCTTCGCCACCCAATGAGAAGGGCGAGAAACGCATTCGTCAACAAGAAGAGCAGCCACAGGCCAGTCCGCGCGCCGGGAATGAAAACGGCCAAGAGAGTGATGCCAGGAGTAGCAGGGAAGAAAGAAAGGAACGCAGGCGCGAACGCCGCGAACAAAGGCGGGATAAATCAGACGGGTGAGTCTGAATCTTTCCTTACCTTAGCCGAAAGGGATCGACACGGTGCCACGCCTTATCATTTTGTTGTCTGTGACGGCCTTACATCTGTGCCTGAACGCTTCAGGCCAGATTCGTTGTGGTCTAAAAGGCGGCGGTCTCTTGGCGGATGTGGTTATTAACAATGTAGTGAATCATGATCTCGAGGATGACTTTGATATCAAAGCGGGCGTACACGTGGGTGTCTTTTTTACACTAGACCTGGACGAACGATCGGGCCTCGGCGTTGAACTGCTCTATGCGGACAAGGGGGTCAGGGCCATTCACAATGTCCACCTGCATTACGCGGCTATACCGATCCTTGGTCGCTATCGGATAGACAACCGTCTTATCCTTGAGGCCGGACCCGAGGTGGCCTACCTGGTGGCTGCTCGCTCACAACTCGGAAACCTCAATTATATTTGGAATAACCCCATTGACCTTGGGCTGGACCTGGGAATTCAATATGATTCGGGGCAGAGGTTTCTGGCCGGCATTCGATTCAATGCCGGGATAACCAGTGTAATTCGTGGAGAAGGTGGATCGGGCGCCGAGGCCCGATATCAGAACCGGGTGCTTCAGTTGTACGTCGGTTGGGTGGTCAGGACCTTATAGCGTCAACTCGTGCGCTTGAGGAGCCCAATACCCGAGATGAAGAAAATGAATCCTAGTATAGCCAATGCCCAGGCATTGACAGCGATCAGGTTCTCTCCAAAAATACCGAAAACGCCCAGTATCAAGCCCGCAATTCCTGCCAGGGTCAGCACAAGAGCCAGCGCTTTTACCATGCTACTTATTAGACGGTCTTTTGTCCAGAAGACTAATTACCGTTGCGGCAACGACCCCACCGAGGACGTACCATGCCAGCGTCATCGCTTTGGTTGTCGTTGAGGCTGCGGCGGCCCTTTCGTCCAGGCCGAGCGGCTTTGCGAGGAGCAGGGCGCCCAGGCCGGCTGCTGCTCCGAGTAGGGAGCCGCGCACGAATGTGTCTTTAGGCGTTTTGCCACTAGCAAGACCATAATATAAGGTGTTGCTGAACAGGTCGCCTGCGAGTGCAGCGTTCATCGGGATGCCAGAGAAAACCTGTTTTACGCCCGAACCTTTAACGACCTTGGCGACCGCATTGAGGCTCAGTAGGTCAAGGTGAGGCGCGCTTTTGTCCAGCTTTTCAGTTGTCTTGTTCAACAGCGTCAGGGCAGCTGCGCCGACGAGGCCACCAATGGCCGAGGCAAGTTGCTTGTTCATCTTCTCTTTTTTTACACGGCCAAAAAACCGATGCCACACCTGTACAATCGTCAGGCTTTCCCTCGTTTTGGGTTAGGGGCCGGCTTGTAGAATGCATTAGACAACCATCGTTGGCAACGATTTGCCAGTCAAGGAAAAGTTACATCTTTACGGGAGCGAGTTCGTTTGCTTATTCTGATCAGTTATTTGTCTCTATGCTTAAGAATTTCTTCCGAACGGCAGCGCGTAACATCGTCAAATACAAGGCCTATGCGGTCATTAATTTCGTGGGGCTTACCTGCGGTCTGACGTTAGCACTTTTGATCTTCGCCTATGTTCGTTCAGAACTTTGCTATGACCAATTTCACGCAAAGGCAGAACGAATCTACCGGATTAAATATGTTGCTCCGAATGACTTTCAGTTGGCGAGCGTCCCACCGCCGATAGCTCCGAGGATGAAGGAGTTCTTTCCGGAGGTTGAGGAGGCGGCCCGGCTCTTCAGCAGAAGCGTGACGGTTTCTATTCCTGGGACGGACCGATCATTTGAAGAGAGCGGGGTCTATTTCGCCGACTCGACGATCATGAACATTTTTACGTTCGACTTTGTGAAGGGCAACGGCGATCGCGCCCTGGTCGACGAGTTCACTGTAGTTATCACCGAGGAGATGGCAAGGAAGTATTTTGGCGACACCGATCCTGTCGGCCAGAGCCTGCTGTTCGCGGGAAAACATTCATTTCGCGTCGCAGGAGTAGTGAAAGAGTTTCCGGACGAATCCCACATCCAGTTCAACATGCTAATTCCTTATGAAAACATGTACGATATGGAATCGGACGAGGCTGCGGAACGACTTCGTCAAAACCTGGCCGTTAATTATGTGATCAGCCACTCGTATACGTATGTCCTTTTGAAACCGGGGGCTGATCCCGCCAATGTCGATGCGAACTTTGACGCTTTTGTAAAGAAATATGCGCCGCCGCAATTGCAAATGGGTCAACAATTTTCGCTTATGCCGCTGACGGACATCCATCTCACCAGCGACTTATTGGCCGAACCAACGGCTCCCAACTCATGGACGAATATTTACATTTTTATCGGCGTCGGCGTTCTCACGCTTCTGATTGCGTCGATCAATTACATCAATCTCAGCACCGCCCAATCATTGTCGAGGATCAGGGAGATCGGCATACGGAAGGTGCTCGGGTCGATGAAATACCACCTCATCATTCAATTTCTCTCAGAAAGTTTTCTGTTTATCCTGCTCGCCCTCGCGTTTTCATTTTCGGCTTTCTACGCCGCCATTCCCTTACTTAACGAACTCACGGGAAAGGCGCTCGTGTTTGAATCGGTGGTCGATGGGGGTATGTTGGTCCTTTGCGCGGTCCTCGCTATTGCGATGACGCTGCTCGCCGGCGGATATCCCGCCTGGTTCGTCACCCGGTTTAATTCCATCAATGCATTGAAAGGGGAAGGTGGGCAGTACGGGAACCAAACGTTGCGAAGAGCTCTTGTGGTGTTTCAGTTGATGATAGCTTGCATGTTGTTGTCGGGTGCGCTATTGATCGTAAAGCAACTGGATTTTGTTTCCTCGCGGCCGCTTGGCTTTCAAAAAGAACATGTTATTTCAGTTCCGCTATTTAGCGCTAACCTAAATGGCATTTTCCGCACCAACGATTCCACGTTTTGGGGAAGGCTGCAGACCTTTCGCGATATGATCGAAAGCCAGGCTGCGGTACAGTCTACTGCCCTCTGTTCCACGATGCCGGGGCTCGGGGCTGTTTTTCGTTCAACAATTCCGGAAGGTTTTACCGCCGACGACAACCTTTTCACGGCGAACATCAGCGTCGACTACGAGTACCTGGAAACGTTTGGCATCGAGTTAGCCGCGGGCCGTGGCTTTGACCGTGAACACGGTACAGATGCCGCCCAGGCATTTATGGTTAACGAGACCGCCGTACGCGAATTCAACTGGGGTACCCCGGAGGAGGCAGTTGGCAAGAAGCTGATCAGGGAGGGAAAGGAGGGGATGGTAATTGGTGTAATCAAGGACTTCAACTACACGTCGCTTACTGCGCCCGTTGCGTCTATGGTACTTGAATTGAATCCCAACCAATACAATGCGCTTGCGATCAGGTTTGCGAACCACGATGTGGAACCGACGCTTGAGCTATTGGAAAAGCAGTGGCGGGAAGTATTTCCTGAAAAGGCATTCGAGTACGCGTTCCTTGATCAGCAGATCGATAGCCAATACGAGAATTTTAAAAATTTTGGTTCCATGGTCCAGGTCTTCACGATCATTGCCGTGTTGATCTCCTGTCTCGGGGTCTACGGTCTGGTATTGTTCGTGGTACAAAGAAAGGTCAAAGAGATCGGAGTGAGGAAGGTCCTCGGTGCATCGGTAGGTAATATCCTAAAGCTGATCTATGCCGATTTTGGCTGGCTTTTGCTGATCGGATTCATTCTCGCAATTCCTTCGTCGTACTATTTATTGGACCGCTGGCTGGAGAATTTCACGTATCGAACTACCATCGACGTGCTTACTTATCTCGTTAGTTTGGCCCTTGTATCTTCGATTGTGGTTGTGACCATCGGCTATCAGGCCGTGAAGGCCTCCTTTGCCAACCCGGTTAGTTCCCTTAGGTCTGAATGAAGTTGCGGTGTCGGGGACCCAATGCCGTTCAGCAGTTAGCAGATGTTCTAAGTTGTAGATTCGATGGTCAATCGTCGACTAGACAATGTCGACGTGGTATACATCGGTCTTGTTTCGGCTAATGTCTGAAATGTGGAAGCCGCCGGGCTGTGAAATCTCCTCGACAAGATCGAAAAATTGGCAACTCCGGGGCAGGGCCGTAAAGATCAATAGGAATGAATAGACCTGCCCGTCGGGAATCGGCGTCCACACGGGTGCTATGGAAATATTTTCCGCATGCACGAGCGACGACTTTGCTCCGGAACCCTTGTCGATGAGGTACGTGCTCCGCCAGACCCGGATAAGCATGTCCCGCCATACGTTGTTGAAATAGCAGTGAACATATACAAACGAATCTTCGAGCAAATCCGGATCGATTTTGCTCAATGTATCCACGTCAACCGACGGCTTGATCTTTACCGGCGGTTCCGGAAGTTCAACCCTGTTATATATGCCTGGTCTGAACCACATATCTGCAAAAATACGCCTTTGAAAAACTCGGGCACAATGCTGGCGGCTAATGGTGGTCATAAAAAAATTCCGGGAAACGTGCCAGCCGTGTCGTAGAACATCCTATTTTTGTGTCATTATGAAAATAACGGTACAAGTCCTGATTTCAAGATTCCGCGACCAAGTTGCGGCAATCATTCCTATTCGGGGGGTATCGTGAATTAATTAGCATTGACGACAATACCTTTTTCGCCCTCCGAAGTTTTCGGGGGGTTTTTTGTTTTATACGACTTTTTAAATCGATGCGAATCAAAAATATTATACGGAAAATAGAGACAACCCTTATCGGTGCCTTCGCATGCCTTGATGAGTGGTTTGATGACGCCCATTTTTCCGCACCAGGCGTCTCAGGGCAAAGGGATGCCGGGCAGATTCTTGAGCACGTCATGCTGACAAACCGCCATCTCTTGAAATTGATCCGAAAGGCGGTAACGAAAGCGAAAAAGAGAGCGGAGTCGTCAGAGTTGCACCCGTTGCTGGAGAATTACCGGTTCTTCAGCCCAACGCTTGATGCAGTTGCTGACCCTGATGCGTTTCCGTGGGAATAGCCGGAGCATATGCAGCTGGTTGGTATGAAACCGCGACAGGTGCGTGCCGCGCTTAGAGAGCAATTGCACGAATGTCTCCAATGTCTCGATCTCCTGCGTAATGGTGAAGGAGTTCTCTGCAAGACTGCCACGTCGGTTAACGGAATTGGTAAGCTGGACGTATACCAATATATCTATTTCCTGGCGCTTCATGCCACGAGGTGCCTGCATCAATTGGAGAAAATTAGGGCGGCAGCCGGCTCGAGGAAAGAAGAGAGCACCGGGCGTGTCGAGGTGTAAAATAACATAAAACCCCCGGACGGCTTCCGGGGGTTTTATATTTACCTAACCTATACCTGAAGGTTGACTGTTATAGTCACACTCTTTTATAAAAACGGCGTGCCAACCGGTGCGACTCGTGTGAGTGGAGTCGAAAATTGCGTGATCGCATCATTATTTGGTATAGAGCCTTTAAAAAACACCCCTGAGCCGTGCAGGTGCCCATGATCATTTCCGTAGTGGGGAAAGAGTTACCCAACTTGTTTAAAGCGGGTTTCCTGGTGCCATCGCCATTCGCTTCCGTGTGAGATAAATGTTGGATGGTGGCATAATTCTTACGACCTCTTTTCACGTGGTTTACATATAAGAAGTGTCTGAATATGTCTAGAACGTTTTTACTGGCTGTGTGTCACGTCGCGCTGTTGTGCCTGGGTTCTTGTGCGGACCAGGACGAATTGACGGCACGGGATGTTGAAAAAATTCGTTCTCTGTTGATTTCCTCCGATTGGAAAGTGGACATGTTCTTCAATGGCGAAATCATCACGGAGGATTTCGCTTCTTATGTGCTTCACTTCTCAGATGGCGGCGAAGTCACTACGGGTACTGGAAGTATCGGTGCATGGCAGCTCAATGAGAGCTATCGCAGCGGGCCGGAGCTGAGAATCAGCATGGGTGGCAATCCCACGGTCGCCCTTCTGGAAAATATTTGGGAGGTGGTCGAGTACCGCGAGGATTTCCTGCTCTTCAGGGAAAAGGGCCGGGGAGAAGGTGAGATCAAAAGCGTGAATCGATTAGCCATCCGAAAGATTTGACCAATCAGCCGCATTAAAGATTGTGCGGAACACGTGCAGCGCCCGTGTTGCATGTGAACATTTTTGCACATGCTCACTGCGATAAAGTTGGCTGAATTTGTGATATTGTGACCAAAACCAGCCTGCCATGAAGGTCGCACCGACTGAAACGGTCCGTTTCTTTTCTCCGAACCCCACAAGACTACTCCTGGTTGGTTTGGCCCTTGTTCTTTTTTGCGGCCAAATTGCAGGCGCACAAAGTAGATTAAGTATTGTAGAGGGGAGCATTCATTTCACGTCCAACGCCCAACTTGAACTCATCAAGGCAGCTCCAGACAAGGTGCAAGGTATCATTGATCCGGCAACCCAGCAATTCGCGTTTTCAGTCGATATCAAAAGCTTTAAAGGTTTCAATAGCGAACTGCAACGGGAGCATTTCAATGAAAAATATATGGAGAGCGATAGTTATCCAAAAGGCACTTTTACAGGCAAAATCATTGAACAGATCGATTTCTCCGCCGATGGGATACACCAGGTCAGAGCAAAGGGTGAACTGGAAATTCACGGGCAAAAACAGACGCGAATAATTCGCAGCAAAGTTTCCATCCAGGGCGGCGTCGTGACGATCGAATCCAACTTCCTCGTCCCTCTGGCTGACCACAACATCGCCATCCCCAATATTGTCAGCCAAAAAATTGCAACCGAGATTGAAGTTGACTTCCGTGCAACCATGAAGTACCAGTGAACGCATGACAAGGAGGATTGTAATTTGCGCCCTTTTGAGCACAGTATTACTCCACAGCTATGCCCAAATGCCCTTCTTCGAGCGCTATCGACTGCTGAAGAAGAACGATCCGGTAAACATCAATTCAATATTCCAGGACCGCGATGGATTCCTGTGGTTCGGTACTGACAGTGGATTATTCCGTTACGACGGACATGACCACGTCCAATTTACGATTGCCGAGGGCTTGCCGGAAAATGAGGTGACGGCCATCTGCCAGGATTCCGCAGGCAGGATATGGATTGGTCATGCGACTGGTCAGCTCTCAGTCCTGAATGGCAAGGAAGTGTCAGCCTTTAACCCACCCGAGGGCTCGGCGGTTGAACCTGTATCGGACATTATATTTGATCTCAACGGCACACTTTGGTTTTCGACGCGGGGCGATGGACTCTATTACTATTTGAATGAGCGGCTGTATCGCCTTGACGAAATGGACGGGATGCCGGACGCCTTCGTCTATGATCTGGTCATGGATTCGGAGGGCGATATCTGGGGAGGAACAGATGGCGGTGTCATCAGGTGTCAACTTCAAAATGGAAAGGCTTCAATAGAAGTGTTCGACAACGAAGACGGCCTTCCCGATAATATTGTAAAGAGGCTTTCCTGGTCTAGTGACGGCAAATTGATGCTAGCGACCGAAGACGCCGGAATGGTCACCTACGATCCGGTTGAGTCAGAGTTTCGGCCGTTGTTGCCAAACTGGACGGATGGTTCAATCACTGATTTTGCGTTGCACGGCGAGTCCGTATGGGTTTCAACGCGAAGGCATGGCCTGTTAAGGTTTGACCTTGAAGATCGGCGGTTGTCTCGATTGAAAAACGAGCCTGGATATGACTTGCCCGATATTAGCGTAACCTACACCGACCGTGAAGGGAACCTCTGGGCTGGTACGAAGGAAGGCTTGTTCCGATCTGCCGGGGCAGAGTTGCAATACATAGTATCCCTTGGGCCTGCAACCAACCCTAACGTGTTAGCCGTTTCTGCGGATCGTAATGGCGACTTATGGTTTTCTACTCCTGATGGCTTGTTCAGAAGGACTCAGGATTTGAAAGGCAATATTTCGTTCTCCCGGCCATTGGCCGGAACGCCGTATGAAAAATATACGGTCATAAGTCTTTACTGTGATGATGCTGGATCGGTATGGGCCGGGCTCTATGGTGAGGGGCTGATCCGAATCAATACGGTCAGCGGAAAGGTGCAATACTTCAATAACGAATTGCGAAACGGGAATGTGCTGCACATCACCGGAGATGCTAATACCATCTGGCTCGCGACATTGGGAGGAGCGGAGCGAATCTCAATCGAAGAAGGAGAAACCGCTCAAATCAAGAACTTCAGCAGGGAATCGGGGCTCGCTTCCGATTTCATTTACCAGGTTTTCAGAGATTCGCGCGGCCGCATTTGGCTGGCAACCGACGGCC
>CAZIAG010000136.1:0-9078 GCA_964537375.1 uncultured Roseivirgaceae bacterium | reverse complement strand
TCCTGGTTTGCCTTTCCGTCCGCCACGTGCTTGAGCTTTTGGATGTTGCCGAGCGGTATCCTGTGCTTACCGTGAGTGATCATCCTGACTTTGATCGCGCAGGTGGAATTATCAGACTCTACACGGATCAGAACCGCGTGCGCCTTCGAATCAACATCAGTGCGGCCCAGGAGGCAAACCTCCGAATAAGTTCAAAACTACTCAAGGTCGCCGAACTAACCGATCAAAAGAGATAGCATGCCATTTAGCGACAGACCCATCGGCAGAAAACTTCGGAATGTAACGCTACTTGTAATTGGCACCGTGCTCCTCATCAACAGGGCTGTTTATTTTGTTTATGAATACGTCAATTTCCGCGATACAGAGATGCACAATGTCGCCACTGTGGGACGTATTATTGCCAGCAACAGCACTGCGGCACTCGCCTTTGACAGCAAGGTCGATGCCCTCGAAAACCTTTCGTCGTTAAGATCTCATCCTCATATCCTTGCGGCCGCCCTTTACGATCATGAAAACAACCTGTTCGTGACCTATCCCGAAGGTCTGCCCCCGACGGATTTTCCAGCAGCACCCGAACCGACAGGCTACAAGATGTCCGACAAATTCATCACTGGGTTCGAAGCGGTGACACAGAACGGTATTACGTTAGGGACGCTCTACCTGAAATCCGATGCAACCGTTATTTATGAACGTCTGTGGCAATATGGGTTAACGACAGTGATGGTAATTGCGGTCTCCTTCATGGTGGCCGTCCTGCTCGCCCGACGGCTTCACCAACAGATCACCAACCCGATCCTTAGTCTGGCCCAAACGGCCCGCGCCATTTCAATCCGAAAGGACTATTCGGTCAGAGCAAAGAAGTTCAGCGGCGACGAGACTGGTGAACTGACTGACGCATTCAACCAGATGCTCGACCGAATCGAGGAACAAAACAAACAGATCCGATCCTTCAATCAGGAACTCGAACAGAAAGTTCACGAACGGACTAAGGAACTCGAAGAGGCAAACAAGGAACTGGAATCCTTTTCATATTCCGTCTCGCACGACCTCAGGGCGCCGCTGCGATCGATCCACGGTTACATGAAGATATTCTCTGAGTCATATATGGATCAGCTGGACAAGGAAGGTCGACGGCTGGTAGAGAACGTTCTGAAGAACAGCAAAATGATGGGCCAATTGATTGATGACCTTCTCTCATTTTCACGGCTCAGCAGGAAAGACCTCGCCAAGACCAACATTCCCATGGAGTCCATCGTGAAGACAACCTGGGAAGAGCAAATGAGCCAGGAACCTGGCCGCCGGGTTGAACTTCGCCTGAACCCGCTGCCGGGGGCCTTCGTGGACATCTCGGCGATGAGGCAAGTATGGACCAACCTCATCTCCAATGCACTGAAATACAGCCGCGGGAAGGAGACGGCGATCATCGAAATCGGTTCGACCGAAAATGAAGAAGAGGTAGTCTATTACATCAAAGACAACGGAGCCGGTTTCAATATGGAATATTACGACAAGTTGTTCGGTGTATTTCAACGGCTGCATTCGCCCATGGAGTTCGAAGGTACCGGGGTGGGACTGGCAATTGTTCACCGGATTATCGCCAAACACGGAGGCCGTGTCTGGGGAGAAGGAAAACTTAACGAAGGGGCCACATTTTATTTCTCGCTCAGGAAAGATGGCGACACGTCATCCGTCTCCGCTGGAAGCAACTGAGCCTCCGAGTTATCCCCTTTTCCACAACTTCTACGCTTACCACCGAATGCAACCGCTGATGGCCCCGGTCGATTGCAGAAAAATTGCGAGATTAGTCACGATGGCTGTCGATCGTATCACGCATCCCGAATTGATGACCACCAGACCCAAACAAATTTGACGCACTGGAAATTCTGAAAAACATCCAAGCGAAATTCCTCCATTCCGATGACTACTGGGAGTACTTCTGGCCTGGTTTCACAAGAAACACAATGACGGCACAAACAATTCTGACAATATTTAAGGTGCCACGTTTCGTGAGCGCTCCGAATTTTGCTGACCGAACCGATGTAGCGGGATCGACGCGCACCATTGAACGCCAGGGAGCAAATTAACATGCCCCTCCGCAACGCAGTACTCAGAATCCCCCGCCGGTGAACTGGCTTCCCCTATAGGAGAGAACGGTCACGGCAAGGTCGCCCTGGTACTTGTTCCCTTCTGCTTGAATCAGGTTCCCGACGTCCGCTTCATCGCCATCGTATTGGAAGATAAACGCCTTGACGTAATGGTACCCGGAGTTCTCGCCATCGGCCACGATCTCACCCGATTCATCGATTTCGTAGTAGAAATAATGCCCCGGCACTTGCTTGTCGAACTGCGCACCGTTGTCAGCGAGGGCCTCGATGAAGGCGTCCGCCAATGTCGACGATGACAGATTTGAATATCCGATTGTTCCCCAATAGCTGTTCTCCGGAACCTTCTTTGTGATTTCACGCACAAACTCAATCCCGTTCAATTGAGGGAAGGTAAAATTGATCTCCGTGTCAGTTAACGTCAGCACGCCCTGGCTGATCAGTGTCCCGTTGTTCAGTTCAAGCTCATATTCCCCGGTGGGTAGTGAACCAAGATCAACCAGCGTGACCGCGGGACCGATCGCCGTGAAGCAAAGATTCGTCTCGTGTACGCCGGTAAACGAGATCTTCAATAGATCTTCGTCAAAGTCTGTCTCGGTCAACAATGGGAAGTTGATACAGGGATACTCTTTTTCCGTTCGACAAAACAGCGTGAGCTGCCTGGAGTCGGGGTCCAGCCTCTCCCTGGCCTCGATGATTATTGTCGAATCGATCGGATTTGACGACAAATCAGAATCATCGTCACATGAGGCCAAAATAGCAGCCGCAACAATTAGCAGTAGTCGCTTCATAAAACGGCAAATTTCGCTTTTCCTTATTGACCCATCCCGCCAGCCGTGAGTTGGAGCACCTCGGTCTGCGGTACGACTTTCTTGTTACAAAAATTTCTGCCCCTCAGCCCACTTGCTTTACAGCGAAATTCACACCGTCCCCAGCCGGCATCGATCATCCATCCCCAGGTGGAGAAGTGCGTCCCCGGCATTGATCACCGGACTGTTGTTTATGCCTATCACATAGGCCGTCTCATGTGCAAGAACCTGCTCCTTAAATTCGCCGAACGGGTCGGTGATCGTTCCGACCCAATCGCCTTCGCGAGCAAGACGTCCTGCCTCCACGTTGGATTGGAACAACCCGGCGTGTTTTGCCCGAACCCATGACGTAGTCCAGATTACACGATTTTCTTCCCGCGGCTCCGGTGCCTGGTCGATCATGCCGAGATGCCGCATCAATCGCATCGTACCTTCAACACCCTCGTTGATAGCATGCTGGTCGAACCGCAGGGACTCACCACCTTCGTATACAATAACATGCTTGCCTTTCTTGGCTGCTTCCTTTCGCAGGGAGTTAGGACGAAACGGAGATTCGATGGTGAACGGCGCGCCGAACGCTGCTGCCAGCTCCAGGTTTTGCGGCTCACGAAGCAAGGCCCGCACTTGCGGATAGTTGCTGCGCATAGCGCCACCTGTATGGAAGTCGACGCCGCAATCAATGAAAGGGAGGACCTCGCGTGTAAAATGGTGGGCTACGCGACTGGCGAGCGAACCCTTGCGACTGCCGGGAAACGAGCGGTTTACATCTTTCCCGTCGGGAACCTCTCTTGAATAATTCAGAAAGCCATAGACATTAATCACTGGCATACAGACCACCGTTCCCCTTTTCACGAAATGCAGTCCGCGATCGAGTATTCGCCGGACGATCTCCATACCGTTGATCTCATCGCCGTGCATGCCGGCAAATAAGCCCAACACCGGGCCGTCCTCCAGCGCACGGTGAACATAGATCGGTGTATCAATCTGCGTGTGGGAAGGTAGTCGCGCAATATTGATAGCGATTTCCCGGAACTCACCAGGTTGAACCTCCTGGCCGGCAATGGCGACTTTCCTCAAGGTGGTAGACTTGGTTTCTCATCTTAAAGTTATTAACTAAGATGACAACACCAAAAGATAACGCGCTCGGCGATTGGAACGGTCTCTGGGTGTTCTTTCAAACTCTTGTCACGAGCGAGGTATTCCTCACGCGTTCACCTTGTCGCGTTGGATCTTGTTCTTCATCGCATTCTTTTCAATGAAGTCATAAATCTTGCCGGCGATATCCACCTGTGTAGCCGATTCAATGCCTTCTAGTCCCGGTGATGAATTTACTTCGATGATCAGCGGCCCGCGATTCGATGGTAACATGTCGACACCAGCGACGTCCAAACCCATCTTTCGGGCAGCTGAGATCGCTGCATGGCGTTCAGCCCGCGAAAGTTTCACCAGGGATGCGGTCCCGCCGCGATGAAGATTGGATCGGAACTCACCCGGTTTTGCTTGTCGCTTCATGGCGCCGACCACTTCGCCGTTACCCACGAATGCGCGAATATCGCACCCCCTTGCCTCTTTGATGAACTCCTGAACAATGATCCGGGCATGCAGGCCGTGAAATGCCTCAATAACCGATTTTGCCGCCTTCTTATTCTCGGCAAGGACAACGCCGAGACCCTGTGTGCCTTCCAGCAGTTTGATCACCACGGGCGCACCACCTACCGCCTCGACGACACCTTCCATATCGCGCGAGTAATCCATAAATATTGTCTTGGGCAGACCAAGTCCTGCCCGTGAAAGGATTTGAAGGCTGCGCAACTTGTCACGCGAGCGGATCAACGCCTGCGACTCGACAGCCGTGAAAACCTTCATCATCTCGAATTGCCGAACCACCGCCGCTCCATAGAACGTAACCGACGCTCCTATCCGGGGTATGATCGCATCGAAATAATCGAGGCGTTTGCCATTGTAAAGTACGATCGGATTCTTCTTTTCAATAAAGAGAACACATTTCATATGATCGATCACCTCAACATGATGACCCCGTGCCTCACCTGCTTCGCGAAGCCGGCGGGTAGAGTAAAGTCGGGCGTCTCGGGACAGTATAGCGACATTCATAAAATGATGAAAATTAATGGTTAGCGCGGCTGTGATTCTTCCGACCTCTTGCGCCGCTTTTCCCGATAAGACAAGTTTCTCTTCTTGACGTCGATCAGGAACCGGTCTCGCAAGATCTTTCGTCCGATCAGGATCGGGAATTTCAATAATCCGCGATTGCTTAAAGAAAAATCAGCGCTTATGTCTTCGCCGAAGATCCGGATCGTCGTGGAAATGACAAACCGAGTCTCCATCTCTCCGAAAGAGTTTCGAATCTTCCTTACCTCAAACTCCCGAAATACGAAACGCATTCCGGTAAATTCAGGATGCTCTTCATCGAGGAGAACGAACTCAAGCTGCCCGTTTACCACTTCGGCCTTCTGACAATGCAAGCTACAGGTGTAAGCGCCGGTGTCGACCTTTGCATGGATATTGGAAAGGCCCAGTTCCGGGAGGTCTACGCGATCATATCGTCCCAGAACTCTCATGCAAAGGTTTCCTTATTAAACAATATACAAAATTTTGAAATGCGCTAGCGGCTTGCTTGGGACGCTTTTTCGACCCTGAACGGGACATAAAAGTGTTCCCACCTCAACGCGATGGTATCGTCGTCCGGGGTTATGGTAAATGTTTCGGTAAACGCATCTCTCTTTTGAGGAACGACCGTCACGCGCAACGCGTCCTTTGCAGAGTCGTAGTTGTATGCACCCCACTGATCATAAACGGTGTTGAAGATAATTTTCCACTCATCTTCTCCGGGGATAGAGAACAGGGCGTACTTGCCTTCAGGAAGCGGCTGACCTTCCACCAGTACATCATCATGGAACTCCACCGTAGTAGCCTCATTAGCGCCAGTACGCCAAACCTCGCCGAACGGGTTGTTACCCCCCAGCATTTTACGACCGCGTGCCGAAGGCCGGCAATACACGATCTCGGTGGCCACACCACCCACGACGGTGTCCAACGTCTCTTTGGGGCTTAGCCGGCGTTCCTCAGCGGATGGATTCGGACGGGCGTGGCCATCATTTTGCGCGGATTTCTCGTTGCCGTTGCACGCGCACAGCGCAATGACGAGGAAGAAAAGGGCTCTTTTCACATTGCAATGGTAAATAAAAAGCCCTCCTTTTGAAAGAGGGCAAATTATGTAATTAAAAATAATTACCTGTAAACTATAGCTTATACGAAAACGACGCCCGAAAAGTTTTCCACAGACAAAAAATCATCTCCCGCCGGGACGAATGGCAGACAGAGCCCGCTTTCCACCCCCCATTTTATTCATCGTCTTCATCAGTTTTCGCATATCGCCAAACTGCTTGAGGAGGTTGTTGACCTCCTGCACGCTGCGGCCGCTACCCCGAGCAATACGGTTCTTTCGGCTTCCGTTCAATATCTCCGGATTCGCCCGCTCCTCCATGGTCATCGATCGAATGATGGCCTCAATAGGCTTGAATGAATTGTCGTCGATATCCAGCCCTTTCATCGCTTTCCCCATACCGGGAATCATGCTCAGCAGATCTTTCACATTACCCATCTTTTTTACCTGCTGAAGCTGCTGAAGGAAATCGTTAAAGTCGAACTGGTTCTTCCTGATTTTCTTGCTGAGACGTTTCGCCTCCTCCTCATCGTATGCCTGCTGCGCACGCTCCACAAGCGATATCACATCACCCATGCCGAGGATCCTGCTGGCCATACGGTCCGGATAAAAACGGTCGATGGCCTCCATCTTTTCGCCCGTGCTGATAAACTTAATCGGTTTATCGACGACGCGGCGGATCGAAAGCGCCGCACCACCACGCGAATCGCCGTCGAGCTTGGTCAATACCACCCCGTTGAAATCAAGGCGTTCGTTGAACACCTTTGCGGTGTTGACGGCGTCCTGCCCCGTCATTGAGTCAACCACAAAAAGCGTTTCCGTCGGTTGAAGGGCTTCCTTCAAACGCGCGATTTCATCCATCATCTCCTCATCCACGGCCAGGCGTCC
Organism: uncultured Roseivirgaceae bacterium; assembly: GCA_964537375.1. Taxonomy (GTDB): domain Bacteria; phylum Bacteroidota; class Bacteroidia; order Cytophagales; family Cyclobacteriaceae; genus Chryseosolibacter. The sequence goes on along the minus strand of CAZIAG010000136.1, from coordinate 2,095 downwards.
TGCGGTATCAACGATCACGATCTTGTGATTGTTTTTCCTGGCGTGCTGTATCGCTGCCTGGGCGATCGCAACCGCATTCTTGTTTTCCGGCTCTGCATAGACCTCCACGTCGATCTGCTGACCCAGCACTTTTAGCTGGTCAATCGCCGCAGGGCGGTAAATGTCACACGCAGCCAGCATGACCTGGCGCCCCTGCTTTTTAAGGTAGTTGGCCAGCTTACCTGAAAACGTTGTCTTACCCGAACCCTGCAAGCCGGCAATGAGGATGATGGCCGGGTTGCCCTGGATGTTGATATCCTCGCTTTCCCCACCCATCAGGCGGGTCAACTCGTCGTTCGTGATCTTGATGAGCAACTGCCCGGGGGAGATCGCCGTAAGCACGTTCTGCCCCATCGCTTTTTCTCTGATCTCATCCGTTACGTCCTTGGCGACCTTGTAATTCACGTCGGCATCGATCAATGCCTTGCGTATCTCCTTTACGGTCGAAGCGACGTTGATGTCAGTAATACGCCCCTGTCCCTTCAGGGTCTGAAATGCTTTCTCGAGCTTAAGACTAAGATTGTCAAACATGACCGGGATTTATTGGATTATATGGATTACCTGGATTAAGACTTTCGGATTATCACGATTTTTCGGATTGCCCGGATCACCTGGATTGCCGGGCGCGAACGTCGTGGAATCTCAACGAAAACGCAAATTTACCGGGATTTATCGGATTAATGGATTACCGGATTTGGATTTTTCGGATTGCCGGGATTTTATCTTGCCTGCCGCAGGATGACCGGAGGCCAGGCGCACCGCTAACGCGCACGCTGGTCAGCACTACCTGGCCTGAATGGATAATAGGGAAATACTTCTCCCCGTCTGAATTCCGATCGGTCGGCTGGCAGTTGGAGGAAACCGTCCACATCGCGAAGGTTGATAAAGTCGCCTGATCCGCCCCCGACGACGGGCGACGCCTCCAGGGCGCCATTTATGTTTTGAACCCTCACCTGCAAAAAGTAAGTCAACGCAGGTGCAAATGAAAAGTCGCTTGCCAATGTGGCGGTACAATTCCCAACAGTAGTCCCGACGCTCCTCAGGAACCACGGCCGTATGTACCGGTGAAAACACATGAACGTGGACACAGGATTACCCGGGAGGGCAAACACAACCTTATTGCCCGATGCGCCAAACCAAAATGGTTTACCTGGTCGCTGACTGACCTGGTGAAAGTGCTTCGATATCCCCACCTCTTCCAAGACGTCGGGAATAAAATCGAACTTACCCCGACTTACGCCTCCGGAAAAGATCAACACATCGTATGAACGCAAAACTTCCTCGACAGATCGCTTCAGATGTTCCTTTTCATCGCGAAAGTGAAAAGCTTTACCTTCCCAACCGAGTTCACTCATCGAGGCCAAAATGGCAAAGCTATTTGAACGACGCACCTGGTGTGGCAAAGGCCGTTCCTGGATGTCAACCAGCTCGTCGCCGCTGGAAATGACTGCCGTAGCTGGAAACTCAAATACCGTGACCGATCCCTTCCCTACTGAAGCTAGGATAGCGACTTCTGCCGCGGAAATCATCGTTCCGCGCATAAGCAACACCTGACCCTTCTCCGCGTCACTCCCCTGCCTGTGGACATTCTCCCATGCTTCGAGTTCTTCCTTATTGATTGTCGCCCGGCCACCGACAATTTCTATGTCTTCATAACGCACGACGACGTCAGCGCCCTCCGGCAATACTGCGCCGGTCATTACCTCGATAGCGCCACTTTCTGAGAGCCGCTTTCTCACTTCGCCTGCGGCCTGCGCCCCATCAATCGTGAATGTTCTTACGCCATTGAAAAACGTTTCGCGACAAATGGCAATACCATCCATGGTAACCCGGTCAAAGGGAGGAAAATCGCGATCGGCAACTACGTCTTCGGCGAGCACTTTTCCGACGGCGCCTTGGATCGGAACACTGCCTACCGTTGGCTTCGCCAGATTTGCCATCACCATCGCATAGGCTTCTTCAACGCTGATCATCCTTTATTTCCTATTTTTACAACACTGCACCAAGGTAAATGTCTTCAAGTTAGGATGAAAAACAAAAAACTGACACACATCGA
>CAZIAG010000135.1:0-9110 GCA_964537375.1 uncultured Roseivirgaceae bacterium | reverse complement strand
AACTCAGCTAAATCAATTTCTGCCAGATCTTGCCAAATCGTGCGAAATTTTACCAGGTCGTACCAATTCTTGCCGAATCTTACCAAATCGAACAAAGTTTTGCGAAGTTTTACCATTTCGTGCGAATTCTTGCCAAACCTTGCCAATTCCTGCAACCGCGTCTCAACGTTGTGCTCAACCCTCGCGTTAGTGCAGTCGGTGGGACTGTAGACTGTTGCTCTCGACGGATAACGGATTGGCCAGGCGGAATCTGGTTCGAAAACGCTGTGTCCTTCCGGACCTTGGGCCTTGAAATTTGGGCCCTGGACCTGGAGCCTCCTGGGACCTTGTCATCCATCGACCAATTCACAAGTATTTCAAGATTTCCGAGATATCCACTTCGCCGTTCAACCCACGGACGAGCTCGCCTTTCTCCGAGTAGATATACATCGACGGGGCTTGAATAGCGCCGAAGTTGTCGAGAATTTCTTCTACCGTCGTCAGGCCGAAGCGCACATTCTTTTTGCCATTCAAGTCGTAGTCGCGGGCGAACATCGCCACTTGTTCGGCCGGAGCAGTTGAAACGAAGTATAGGTTGTACTCCCTGAACGCCTCGAGATGTTCACGGATTTGCGCCGCCTCCCGTTGACAATGGTCGCAATCGGGTTGAAACAGGACCAACACCATTTGACCACTGAGTTCGCGAGCGTTGATTACGTCTCCTTCCAGGAGCGCGATTTTCATATGGGGAAAATCGTTGCTAAAGGACGTCGGATCGGTCTCTGACTCGCTACTCCTTGAACAGCTTGTGGCGGTAAAAATTGTCAATGCGAGAAAGGCAATAGCGTGTTTCATGATGCTGGCAGTAGAAATTTCAAAACCCAATGAAGCGTGTAACAGCATACGGCTACCGACCCATAGAGCCGGATGACTTTCCTGCGATTCTGGACGTCCTCCCACCACAACATGATCCAAGGGCTGTACAACCCGATCGCCAAAAACAACAGGGAAGCGAAACTTATGTATAGAAATAGTCGTTGGAGAAAATCCATGCCCGGCACCGAGGCATCAAAATTATTGAATAATCACAGGTTTCTCATGTGGGGTAAGGCCTGTATATTTGCGCCTTCCTCGTTTTTTTGAAGAACGAAGGTTTACCGCGGTAAGTGAAGGCGTCTGAATTTCTCGGCATGTACCGCGCGGATGGTTTGGTCAAGACCGTAGCCGCAGGGGTCGGTGCGTCAAAACGCCGAAACATTCACATCAAGGGCTTGTCCGGCAGCCTCGACGCCGTCATTCTCGCCTCATGTTTCAAGCTTCATCCCGCTGACTACCTGGTGGTCTTACAGGACCGTGAAGACGCTGGCTATTTTCAGAACGATTTGCAGAATCTGCTCGAGCGCGAAGTCCTCCTGTTCCCCATGTCATACAAACGTCCTTATGAGTTCGACGACGTGGAGAACGCGAACATTTTGATGCGGGCGGAAGTCCTCAATCACCTGGCCGGCAAGAAGTCGCCCGATATCATCGTCACCTATCCCGAGGCCCTTGCCGAAAAGGTGATCAACAAGCGATCCCTTGCCGCCAACACCTTCAAGATAGCGGTGAAAGAACGGCTCGACATTCCGTTTCTGGAAGAATTCCTTCACACTTACGATTTCGAAAAGACCGACTTTGTTTATGAAGCCGGGCAGTTTTCCATTCGCGGCGGAATAATCGATGTGTTCTCCTTCGCGAACGAACTCCCTTTCAGGATTGAATTATTTGGTGACGAAGTAGACAGTATTCGAACCTTCGAGCCCGGGTCGCAGCTGTCCGTCGGAGCGCACGATCACGTGAGCATTATTCCCAACGTTCAGACCAAGCTGGTTCAGGAGGAACGACAATCGCTGCTCGAATTTATTGATCCGCAAACGCGGTTGTGGTTCAAAGACTTCCAGATGACCACCGACGTGATCCAGCAGAACTTCGAAAAAGTTGGAACGTCGTTCGACAAAGTCCTTCGGGAAAGTGGCAACACGCGCGTCGTAGCACGGCCCGATGAGCTCTTTGAGCAGGGACTCACCTTCAGTGGACGATGTCTCAATTTTACCTGCGTTGAGTTCGGTAACCGGTTTTCAATCCCGAACGCACAGACTTTTGAATGGCAATCTTCAGCACAGCCTTCTTTCAACAAGAATTTTGAGTTGTTGGCCAACGACCTCACGAATCATCAGTCGAACGGGTTTGTCAACTTTATCGCAGCTGATATGCCACGGCAGCTGGATCGACTGAAGGGAATCTTCGAGGAACTCAGTCCCGAACTCCAGTTCAGGCCAATGAATTTCGCCCTTCGCCAGGGTTTCGTCGACGCGGTATTGAAGGTCACTTGTTACACCGACCACCAAATCTTTGAACGGTTCCATCGCTACCGTGCCAGAGAGCGATTCTCCAAGACAAAAGCGATGACGCTCCGTGAACTGCAAACCCTGCAGCCCGGAGATTTTGTCACACACATCGATTACGGAATCGCGAAGTTCGCTGGCCTTGAGAAAAAGGAAGTGAATGGCCACGAACAGGAAGCCATCAGGCTGGTGTTCCGCGACGACGACCTGCTCTATCTCAGTATCCATTCCCTGCATAAGATCTCCAAGTATTCCGGCAAGGAGGGAACTCCTCCCGTCGTGAACAAACTGGGCACACAGGATTGGGAGAACAAAAAAGCGCGGGCCAAGAAGCGGGTCAAGGACATCGCCCGCGAACTCATCAACCTGTACGCAAAACGAAAAACCGCTCCCGGCTACGCATTCTCGCCCGACAGCTTTCTGCAGGCAGAATTAGAGTCGTCTTTCATCTACGACGACACACCCGATCAGGCCAAAGCCACAGAAGACGTAAAGCGCGATATGGAATCACCGCATCCGATGGACCGCCTGGTTTGCGGGGATGTGGGTTTTGGAAAGACTGAGGTAGCGATTCGCGCGGCTTTCAAGGCCGCCACTGAAGGGAAACAAGTCGCCGTGCTTGTACCGACAACGATCCTGGCGATGCAACATTACCGGACCTTCAAGGAACGCCTGTCTAATTTCCCGATCCGGATCGAATATGTTTCCCGCTTCAAGTCCGACCGCGAGATAAAGAATACGCTGGCTGACGTCAAGGTGGGTAAGGTGAATATCCTCATCGGCACACACCGGATTGTCAGCAAGGACGTGTCGTTCAAGGATCTCGGACTGCTCATCATCGATGAGGAACAAAAGTTTGGCGTAAAGGTGAAAGATCGGCTCAAGGAATTGAAGGTAGCAGTCGATGTGTTGACGCTCACCGCAACGCCCATTCCGCGCACGTTGCATTTTTCACTGATGGGAGCCCGTGACCTGAGCATCATTTCTACTCCGCCGCCCAATCGCCAGCCCGTCACCACCGAACTCCATACCTTCGATGAAGTTGTCATTCGCGACGCCGTGAGCTATGAGTTACGAAGAGGCGGCCAGGTGTTTTTTGTGCACAACCGCATCAGCGATATAGACGCGCTTGCGAACACGGTTTTCAAACTCGTTCCCGATGCGCGCATCGGAATTGCGCATGGTCAAATGGATGGCGACAAACTCGAGAAGGTGATGCTCAAGTTCATCGACGGCGAATACGACGTCCTCGTCTCGACGAACATCATCGAATCGGGTTTGGACATTCCGAACGCCAACACGATCATCATCAATCACGCCCACATGTTCGGTCTGTCTGACCTCCATCAAATGCGCGGACGAGTAGGGCGTTCAAATAAAAAGGCCTTTTGTTATTTGCTCACACCACCGGCGTCCGTACTTACGTCCGACTCCCGGAAACGCCTGGCTGCGCTCGAGGAGTTTTCCGAACTCGGTGATGGATTCAAAGTGGCGATGCGCGACCTGGATATCAGGGGTGCCGGCAATCTGCTTGGGGCGGAACAGAGCGGATTCATCAACGACCTCGGGTTCGAAACCTACCACAAGATCCTCGACGACGCCATTCAGGAATTAAAAGAGAGCGACTTCAAAGAATTGTTTGCGTCTGAGCTTGCCGAAAAAGCTAAACTCATTGTCCAGGATTGCATCATCGAAACAGACCTTGAGATACTCATCCCCGATAGCTATATCGCCAATACCAGCGAACGCCTGCAGCTTTACGCACGCCTCGACAACATCAGGAACGAAGACGAACTGCGGCAGTTTTCGTCCGAAGTCAGAGACCGGTTCGGCCCGTTGCCTGGATCGGTGGAAGAACTGATCAATACGGTCCGGCTGCGGTGGCTTGGCGAACAGCTCGGCTTCGAAAAGCTTAGTCTGAAGAACGAGAGGCTTCGCGCCTACTTCTTGACCGGTCGCGATGATTATTTCAACTCGGACACCTTCACCGGAATTTTGAACTTCGTGCAACAACATCCCCGCCAATGCAAGATGAAAGACAGCAGTGGCAAAGCCATGTTGGTCATTCAAAATATCAGCACAGTCGACACAGCGATCGACCTGCTGTCGCAAATGAAAGAAGATCAACGCTCCAGATCCACCAGCGAGATCTTATCAAGATAAGGATCGAGCCCTGCGGGTTTGTCAAAAGCGTTAATCATCAAAACCTTTTGATGTTTCGGTGAATAAAACACTTCGATAAAGAACTGGCTGGCGTGGTACAGGAACACCTTGCAATCACCCAAGATTCGTTGAGACAGGTAGCTGGCGTTAAAAGTTATTACGTCACACTTCTTTTCAAACGGCATGATCCTAAAATCCTGCAGAGTATACATGGCTAGGTAATTTTTGCCCATAGATACGAAATAGTGTGCCAATTGTAATTTGCCGCCCGGTTTGTTTATTTATCGAACTTTTTGAACAATCTTTCGCCGTTTCATTCCCAGTTCTGGACAAGGTTTTCCCAAAATACAATACGAAGGACATTTCAGGCGTTCTATTTGGCGGACGGGGCGGGCCAGGTGGTTCCACCAAAGATTTGGCCGTTGAAAGGGACTGCTTGGAAAACACTTAATTATCTACTTATATTAGCATTTATTTTAAATCGAAAAGTAAGATGAAGTATTCTTTCAGGGCTTTAGTGTACGTCGTTGCCGGATCGGTGGCACTTTCTGCGTGCTCACTGTTCGGTGGGGGAGGGCGTAGACCCACTGCATCAAACCCCGGGCAGATAAGTACGGCAACCGGATTGGCCTATAACGACGAGGATGCCGGTGGCTTTATGGTAAGCGCGTTCGAAGGGCAGCCCGATGCACCAAACATGGTGTTTATCGAAGGTGGCCGCGCAGTGATGGGCTCGTTTGAAGAGGATGTCATGTCGTATCGGGACAACCTTGAAAGAACCGTGTCCGTGGCGTCGTTTTACATGGATGAAACGGAAATCGCCAACATCCACTGGCTTGAATACATACACTACCTCGCTAAAGATTCATCCCAGGATGCATACATCGCCGCACTTCCCGATACCACGGTTTGGATTGGTAAACTGGCATTCAACGATCCTTATGTAGAACATTACTTCCGCTATCCCGGATTCCGTTACTTCCCGGTAGTGGGCGTGTCCTGGACTCAGGCAAACAAGTACGCGGTCTGGAGAACCCGTGCGGTAAACATCAAGCTGGCGCAGGACGCTGGTGAAGAGTACGCCGAAAGCGATGGACGTATTCCTCTTGAATCAGGTGTCGTGGTGCCTTCATACAGACTCCCAACCGAAGCCGAATGGGAATATGCAGCCCAGGCCATGTTGGGAACGCAATGGCTTGAGGAAATGCAGACCCACCAGCGCATCTATCCCTGGGACGGTCATGCTGTTCGAAATCCGTTCGGAAAACAAATGGGTTTCATGCTGGCCAACTTCAAGCGCGGCCGCGGTGACTATGCCGGTATTGCGGGTCGGCTTAACGATGGATCGCTCATTACGTCCTATATCTATGAATTCCCGCCTAACGACTACGGGTTGTACAATATGGCCGGTAATGTCAGCGAATGGGTAATGGACGTGTATCGCCCGATGTCTTTCCAGGACTTTGACGATCTCAACCCTATCCGTCGCGATGGCTTCCTCGACGACGTAAAGAATTACAACAACAAAGAGAAGGATCCGGGTGGCTTCACTTCGCTGGTCACCGATCGCGCTCGCGTATACAAGGGTGGCTCCTGGAAGGACGTCGCCTATTGGATGTCACCGGGTACCCGGCGGTACCTTGATCAGGACTCAGCCACGGCGACCATTGGTTTCCGTTGCGCCATGATCCGCGCGGGATCAAACTACTAGCCTGACGAATACATTTGGAATGATAAACCCTTCCCAACCGGAAGGGTTTTTTTATTGCGCGGACGCAATACAAACGATACTCAGATCCGCAGGCTTCGCCGAGAGCAGGGCCGTTCCACAGGCCTCGAGCGTAGCCCCCGTGGTCACTACATCGTCTACCAGGAGTATTCTCCGGCCTTTAACCCGTTCTGGTCGTAATACCTCAAACACATCCTTAACATTTTCCCACCGACGCAGCTTTGACTTGCGGGTCTGGGTCGACGTCGAGATCCGCCGACGGACAACCCGATCCGAGCATTCGATTCCCAGTGATTCGCCCAAACCTTTCCCGAATTCTTCACTTTGATTGTACCCCCTGTTTCTCTTCCTCGAGACATGAAGCGGAACGGGTACGATCAGGTCAAATTCCTGGCGGTAATTGGCTGCAGCAAGATCGTGTCCATACATGCGGCCAAGGGCAAGACCCAGCTCCGGTTGGTCCTTATACTTTAGAGCATGAAGTAAGTGCTGCACGCGGCCACCTTTTACAAACTTGAACATCGTCATAACAAACTTAACCGGAAGGCGGCCGCGGAACCGGATATAGAACGGGTTCTGCCGGTCCAGGTGATAATCGGCCCTTGGCATCTCAAGCATACATCGACTGCAAATGAGTTCTTCGCCGTGCACAAGAGCATCCATGCATCCACGGCAATACCGCGGAAAAATGAGCGAAACGAAGTCGCCGAATATTTCCCGGAACGAAGAATTCTTCAGATCAATAATATCTTTGTTGGAAAACTTATTTGAAGATAGACAGGTTAACGCTAAAAACCTTATGGGACTCGTAGAGGAATTCAATGCATACAGAAGTCGGATGAATGACAAGATCATGGAATCCGACAACCTCATCATCAAGCGGATTTTTAATCTCGATACAAATGCATATACCCAGGGCAAGTTGGACGTCCGGTCAAAGGAATTGATCGGGTTAACCTGTTCGCTCGTCCTTCGTTGTGACGATTGCGTCAGGTACCATCTTGGCAGATGTCGCGAAGTGGGTTTCACTACGGAGGAGATTCACGAAGCCATGGGTGTGGCAACGTTAATCGGGGGAACGATTGTTATCCCCCATCTTAGGCGAGCGTTTGAGTACTGGGAGGAGTTGCAGCATGTTTAAGCGAGATCTCGAACTGGAACGGAAATGGAACGCGCTCCTCAATGATTTTGGCGCGCTCATTGGAAAACGGCCAAAAGACCTCAATGGAGTGCTCTTTCTGATCGGTGTTCAGGAGTTGGGAAAGGGGAATCTCAGGTTTTCCAAGGAGGAAAAGCAGGATCTGATCCATGTGGGTATCTGCAAGGTGCTGAGTCTCGCGGGATTTTACGAACTGGAGGGGCTCGATGAGGATGGCTGGCCTCACTGGAAACTCATTAAAAAACTCCCCCATTTTGACCTGCTTGAACAAGAGCGACTGCTTAAGATCCATGTGATCGAGTATTTTGAAGCAGAATACGATTGGCTGTATACTCCAACCGGCAGTGACCGGAGCGGCACCTGAGTGCGCACGCGTTTTGTCCTGATTTGGAATAGAAGTATCTTAGTCTCTACTCAACTTTGTTTCTGGCGTTGCGTTTCTTAAGTAAACGGTTTGGACGATGGGCGACGAGGTAAATCGTGTTCGCGAAAAGATCAGATCCTTTCAGCGAAAGTATTATTTGAATTTGTTCATCAGGGGGGTCATCTTATCGCTTTCGATCCTCATCGGCTATTTCCTGCTCGCATCGGTTCTTGAACACAATCTTTGGCTGAGTCCGACCATTCGGCTACTCATTTTTGCCTCCTTCTTTGCTATTGCCGCGTTCTGCGCCATACGATTCCTCAATCAGCCGTTTGCGTGGTTCCTGGCAAAACGGGGCCTCAACGACGAGGAGGCCGCCCGGTTGATTGGGAAATCGATGCCGGGTGTCAGGGATCGGCTCGTGAACTTGATCCAACTCGCCTCCTCAAGAAATGACTCGGCGTTGACCTATGCGAGTGTTCGGCAGAAAACGAAAGAGTTCGAGCCATTGGCTTTTGACCAGGTCATCGACCTAAAAGAAAACCGTAAATACATCAAGTACCTGTTAGCACCGGTCGGCATTCTCATCGTCATCTTGCTGGTGAATCAAAGTATCATCCTTCAGAGCACGAACCGAATTGTACACTTCAACCGCGAATTCACGCCTGCCGCTCCGTTCACGTTTGAAGTAGAGGGCCTGCCGCTAACCGGATTCTACAATGAAGACTTTACCATCACTATTCGGCTCAAAGGAACCGCGATTCCTTCCAACGCCTATCTCATCGCAAAAAATCAGCGGCTCAAGCTGGTGAGCACCGAGCCTGGAACATTTGAGTATACGATTGAAAAACTGCAACAACCATTTGAGTTCCAGGTGCAGGCCGCAGGTTTCTTTTCCGAAGCCTACACCATTGAACTCGTAAACCGGCCGGAAGTGACCGGCTTCAACGTGGAACTTCAGTATCCCAGATACTTGCAACGCCGGAGCGAAAAAATTCTGAATGCGGGTAACCTTGAAGTGCCGGAAGGAACGCAGGTAAAATGGAAACTCGCGACCGCCTACGCAGATTCGGCGTTTATCCGTTTCCGTCAGAAGGAAGAACAACATGCGTTTAAACGAACTGACGCTCAATCATTTACGTTTGAAAGGGCCTTCAACGAACCCGATAGCTACGAGATCTCCCTGCGCAACGGGAATAGCGCCAATCGCGACAAGATCGCCTATCGGATTGATGTCGTTAAGGATCAGTATCCTGAAATCACGGTAAACAACTTTCGCGATTCAATTCTCTATCAGCGGATCATTTTAGGTGGAATGATCGGAGACGACCA
>CAZIAG010000134.1:6269-9130 GCA_964537375.1 uncultured Roseivirgaceae bacterium | reverse complement strand
GAAGGGAGTGAAACGCCTGAGGGCCTTTCAAACAATCCGAATTGAAAAATCTCTCGTGATTTCCACGAGACCCTATCCAGCATTCACCAAACAAAACTATAAGCATCTCATTAAGGAGGCCGGACAAAGACTAAGGACTCGGGCACGTGCCCTACTCCAGATCCGTACACCACTGCTTCACCTCACCGGCGGCAGCGACTCGCGACTGGCATTCAGTGCCCTGGCCGTGGAGGGTTACCGCGGTCCAGTCTTTTCATTTGGCGACGGAAATTCTCAAGACCGGCTCATTTTCGAACAGCTTGTTGAGAAATTCAGCCTTCAAAAAGGGGCCATAAAGTGGTTTTGTTCTGGACAACAAACAGGCCATCATTTTATGAGGGCTGTCCATGCTTTTCAGGCATTCAAGTCAAATAGCTTCAGCAACTGGGGACCCGGACACAACTATGATTACATGGAGGTGACTGGCTACTTCGGGGAAGGGCTGCTAAAGGGCTTCGGGGAATTTTGGGGAAACAACAACAGACTGATCGTTTTTGATTTTGCAAAAAAGGCGTCAAACTTTCCCATTGAAATATTCGATCACTCCCTGTCGCGCGTTCAGCGTGACCTCGATATTTTTCTTGAACATGTAGACGGCAGCCGAAGAATGGCTAATTCCTTATTCTACATCAACAATCGTTCAGCTGCGCATTTTGGGATGCACACAGTAGTAAGCAACTCCAAATTCTTCTCGGTAGACCTGCTTTACGATCCACAGCTACTTCGACTTCTCTATAACTGTCCACACTCCGATGATGAGATTAAACGCGGATCCCTTATCATCGATTTGATCAGGACAGTTCACTCTGAGGAGCTTGCGCATTTTCCCTATGAAAATAGAGTTATCCCGACTTTTGACCGGAGGGCGGAAAAAGCCCGGAGGGGATCACAACCAACTTGTTTTCATGACGTGAAATTTAACCCGCTCACCCTACCCCCTCTGAGACCTGAGATAATTAAGGAGCCGGATGAAATACTTGAAAGGCTACGGCAGTTTCCCCTTAAGCATTTCGGTCAGCGGGAAATGTTCAAGAACGATCTATTCGACAAATTGTTTGCCGACTTACCCGAACTGATAATAGCGCGCTACACAGATGTCCAAAAAGTGGAACGCCCTGCAGAGAATATTGCCCTGTCAAGCCTTGCGATTAGCCGGTGGTTCCTCGAGCCCGACCGGTTGAACCAGTTTGTTTAGAGTTCGCGCTTAGTATACGCGCACGTCGTTTTTCCAAAAAGGACCTTTGCCAACGCTTGGAATTTCGGCAAAACGACGTTCGGCAGGTGGCATACGCAAGTTTCAGGAAATTTGACCAAAAACCATAACAAGGCTTAAATTTGCCAAAATTTGCCATCGCGCGACACCTCAATGAGGTGGACACGCGCCAACCTAAATGAAGAAGACATCAGCCCTACATAGCTACTTCGATCAAGTGTTCCTTGTGAACCTCCCCCACGAGTATGAGAGAAAGCTCCGAACGGCACATCTCCTCAACGGGTTGGGTATTAGTGCAATGATCTGGGAGGCCACCAATGGTTACTCGGAAGAAAACCGGCGTGAATTTGAAGCCTACCAACAGAGGCCGCTCGGAAATCTTCACTTTCCGGAGTTCGTTCAGCTTGAAATTCAGCGTGGAAGCCATTTTATCAGCTCGCCAGGTGCATGGGGTTACCTGAAGACGTATCGATCAATACTTGAGTGGTCCTTAGCCAAGGGGCTTAAAAGGGTCCTTATTCTCGAAGATGATATCGTTATCCATCCCGAGTTCGAGACCCGCGCAATTTCATTTTTGAACGCAATCGGAGAAGACTGGAAAGTCATTCATTTCGGCGCGTCGCAATACGATTGGAGCAGCGTCGACAATGACCAGGCGATGGCCAAAGGTTACTATCGCCCTCGTGCTATTCATACCTGCGGATCGTTCGCTATCGGGATCAACATGGGCATCGCACAGGAATTGATCGAGTATGTATCGTTGATGGAAGCCCCCTTCGATTTCATTCCGCTGGGTAAGATCTACGATCGGTATCCCAACGAATGCTACGTAATGTTTCCAAACACAATCATTGCCGATGTGAATAGAAGTAGCATCCGGGAGTCCCGTGATCAGGTCTCTCACAGCGAGCGGATGAAATGGAACCTGGGCGAATTCCGATTCCCAACTCCCAGGCCGGTGGTTACCCTTGTTGCAACACTGCCGGAGCAACTCTCATCGCTGCCGTTGGGAAAATGCGCGGTGGAATCACATATTCTGGTGAACTGGCTCTATTATACCGATGGCAATTTCCGGCCCGTGCATGATCGTGAGAGCCCGTCTTTACGGATAAAAAAAGGAGATGAAAACGGGGAGACGCCTCCCCCCCAGGCAGTCTCGCAGTTTGCACATGAAAACCCCTCTGACTACATCGTTCTGCTCACCGAGCGACGCCGCTACGACGAACGCGAGATAACTTCGATGGTGCATGGCCTCGTGGTTGATCAAACGGTTCCGGAGGCCGGCCGTATCCTTTGGCGGAAAGATTATGCACCAGAGTTTGTTCCTGCTGTCGACGTATCCGTGATTATTCCGACCCACCGGCGCTCAGTAAATCTTGAAAACGCCATCGCCTCGGTGTTAAATCAAACCTATAAGGCGATTGAGGTCATAGTGGTGGATGATAACGCAGCCGACAGCTCAGACCGGATTGATGCCGATGCATTACTACAACGGTTTGATAACGATCACCGTTTAAGAGTGTTGTCACACGACGACAACTTGAATGCGTCAGCCGCCCGAAACACCGGTCTCATGAGTTCTTCCGGAAAATACATTGCTTTTCTAGAC
>CAZIAG010000134.1:0-6259 GCA_964537375.1 uncultured Roseivirgaceae bacterium | reverse complement strand
CTAGACGACGATGACACATATATGCCACAAAAAATCGAACAATGTGTCGCCCGGCTTAAGGAATTGCCGGAAGAGTACGGCGGTGTGTATGGAGGATTTGTCGGGGGCGCGTTCGGTGGCGAGTTGAATCCAGCCAGATTTAAAGAAGGTGACCTTACAGAGGACCTGCTGAAGCTGGCTTATCGCGAGAATTACCTCAACACGGATACTACGCTTTTCAGACGTTCCGCTCTTCTCAAGATCAATGGTTACGATGATTCGTTCCGCAGGCATCAGGATCTCGAGATGATGCTTCGTTTTTTTCAGCATTACAGAATCGGGGTGGTAACGGAAATCGTGGCCCACGTCCGCCCGGCCCCAATCTCAATTGAAAACCGGCTGAGTCCGCCCGAGTTCTTTCGGTTAAAGGCAAAATACCTTGGAAAATTCAGACGGATTATTGAGCGTTTTCCCCTTAATGTTCAGCGGGAAATTTATTATGCAAATTGGAACGAGGTGAAGAAGGCTTTTCAAGACGACCACGCATTTCTGGCATTGTTGAGCCGCGAAGATCCTATCGGGATTGGCCTCTTCATGTACTCCACCATTCTGCAACCCAACGGGAAGGATTCTCCGTCGATGGCGGAAACACCATTGGATGCAGCGTTAAGACTCCGAGAATTGCAGGCCACAGTGAAGCGACTGGAACAACAAAATCGCGACCTGCAATACTACGTCGAAGATTTACTCAAACAAAAAGAGTGGTATGAAACTACATATGAGCAACTTCCTTACCTTTGGAAAAAGGTGGGCGCCTTAATCAGAAAGTTGAAGCGAATTGTTAGGTAGATTTTTCACTATTACGAAAGTCGTCTGTAAAAACAAACCAACATGGTCAATGCCGTCCTGGCAATTACTACATACAATAGGAAGGAGAATCTGGAGGCGTTGATCTCGTCGTTTGTTGATACCCACGACCGGAATCTTAAGTGGACTGTAATAATAGCAGACGACGGATCCACCGATTCGACCCTGGACTACCTCGGGACTTTGGAACTCCCACAAATGTCCATGATTTTGATTCATAACAACCGCCGCGGCGTGCATTATCAGTTCAACACAATCGTGCGCCAACTCGAGTCTTTGCACTTTGATGTTTGCTTCAAGTGTGACGACGATATTCAGTTCACCAAGCCTGGATGGGAGTCATTGTATATCACTGCGATGCAGGAAAGCGGCTATGATCATCTGTGCTATTTTGATCCGACATGGCGACCTGAAAAGAACCTTAGCACTCCAGTCGGTCGGGGGCGACTGATTAGTTACTGCAAAGGGAAAGATGTGCAAGGCGCATTCTTTACGATTACACCAGAAATAGTAAAGAAAGTCGGTTACATGGACGTTCAAAATTTCGGTTTCCGAGGGGTTGGTCATATCGACTTTACCCTGCGAGCGTGTCGGCTGGGTTTTAACGACATTGAAAATCCTTTCGATGCTGCTGGGAGCAGCGAGTACCTTTCGATGCAACATTCCGAATATCGGTCGGCATTGCCTTCCGAGCTAATCTACGGACTTGAGGACGACGAAGCGACAAAACGAAAGTATGATCTGATCGAACAGCTTCGAACCTATGTGCCTTTTAGGGAGTCAAATGAGAGGTTGGACGGCGAAACGGAGAGGGAGTACCTTGTTCGTGCGGTGAAGTCCCTTGAGACCCAAAAATTATGGTATGAGCAGGAAATTCAACGACTTAAGTTGTGGGAAAAAGAGGCGTATGGACATCTCCCGAAGTGGTATCTTAGACTTGGCAGGATTTTTAAAGCAATTAGACGATGAGGCCAGTCGAGAAATTAAGTGAAAAGTATCTCAAGAACTGTCAGTTTGTCTATGACCGGTATATTGCCCTCAACAAGCTTCCGAGAGAAGGTGTCATAGCCGAAGTCGGCGTCTTGGCGGGTGACCTCTCCATGTGGCTGATCAACAACAAAAAGCCGAAGGAGCTTCACCTGATTGACATATTTGATTGTGACGATTATCCGGTTAGCAAGCGCTTCACAAGGCGCGAAAATGAATCCTTTGTAAGAAACCGGTTTCAACAACAAATTGATGATGGCCGTGTTTTCATCCGAAAGGGGTATTCGTGGGACATGCTTGCGCTCTACCCGGATCATTATTTTGACTGGATATACATAGACGCAGCGCACGACTACCGATCCGTAAAAAGAGATTTGGCTGAAGCCGTGCGCACTATCAAACCAGACGGGTATATCATAATGAACGACTACATCATGTTTGATCATATTGCCCGGACCGAATACGGCGTCGTACAGGCCACCAACGAATTCTGCATCGAGCACAATTGGGAATTTTTGTACTTTGCCTTTCATCCGCAACTGTTTTGCGATGTGGTTCTGAGACGGATTAAGGAGTAGTCTCAGAGCTTTGATCTTTTATCGTACTTCGACCACAGCATGAGACTTTGGCTCCTGACTACCGAATATCCTCCGCAAAGCGGTGGAGGCATTAGTACCTATTGCTGGCATACTGCCCGGATGTTCGCCCGACACGGCGTTGAGGTCACAGTATTCGTCCCGGGAAAGGAAATAAGCCCAACCAGGATCGTTGTCCAGGAAAAGAACATACGACTCGTATACTTCCGGCAGGACGGGAATTGGCAGAACGGGTTTCTTGGTTGGGAAGCTGCGCTCAGCTACCAATTCGCAAATGTGCTCCACCAGTTCCAACTGGCGGAGGGGGCACCTGATTTTGTTGAATCCCAGGAATATCTCGGAATAGCTTACTACCCTCTTCAGCGCATGCTCCTTGAAAGGGACTACCTTCCAGGCACACGTTTTTTCGTAACTGCGCATGCGCCAAGTTTTCTCTACCGTGATTTTAACCAGGCCCCGTGTTTTGAATTACCAGAATACTGGATCGGTGAGATGGAAAGGTCCGTTTTAAGAAGTGCGCATTTTGTTTTCTTCCCGAGTAGGTATTTGTTCGACCGGCTCGCGGAGCGGATGGATCTCTCCGACGTCACCACGGAAGTGTTGCGAAACCCATTCCAGGGCGTTGAACCCGACTACAACTATCAGGATGGCGACCTGATCTTCTTCGGTAAGCTCACTCCACAAAAAGGTGGACTGGAAATGCTGAACTACCTAAAATCGATGTGGGACCAAGGCTTTAGCGGGAAGGTCAGCATCATTGGTAGTGGCGAACATTTCTTTTATCCTAAAATGATTGACATGGGCGCCTACGTCCGCAAGCGGTTTGACGCGTATATACGTCAAGGTCTGTTGCGTTTCGAGGGCCACATTCCACCCGAAAAACTTCCTGACCGTCTCGCTGCGGCGCACGCGGTGATCGTCCCGAGCACGGTCGACAATCTTCCTTACACGGTTTTGGAGGCTATGTCCCTAGGGAAGGTAACGCTCGTTTCGGAGCAAGGAGGGCACGCCGAACTGGTTTCACATGGTCAGAACGGATTTACTTTTTCACATGAGCGCCCAGACAGCTTTTCGGATGCACTTACGCGCATTCTGGCGCTTGACCGAGATGCTACTGCTGGCATAGGCAATCAGGCGCACCGCACCATCGTGGCCGAGTGCTCCTATGAAAGCGTCTTAAAGAAAAAGTTGGAATACCTGAACAGCCTCAGCCCTGCGCGCACACAAACGACGTTTCCATTCATCCGTCCACGTAAGAAAGCCCAACGGTCGCAGAGTGCCCCGGCCGACAACACCACCGGTCTGCTTAGCATCGTGATACCGTTCCACAACCTTGGCTCGTTCCTGAAGGATTGCATCACCTCCATTCTTAATTCGGACTATCCAAATAAAGAGATCATAATCATCAATGATGGTAGTACCGAGCAGGCAAGCCTTGACGTCCTGGAGGAGGTTGCGGCGCATTACGCTGTGCGAATCATCCACCAGTCAAACCGTGGCCTCTGCTACACCAGAAACAAAGGCGCCGAGGTGGCACAGGGTGAGTTCCTGGCGTTTCTCGACGCCGACGACATAGTTGAGCCATCGTATTACAGTCGGGCCGTGGAGGTGTTAAAGAGATTTGACAATGTAAGTTTTGTAGGATGTTGGGCTCAATATTTCGGTGAAAACGACGAAATTTGGCCAGCTTTCAACCCTGAACCACCCTACCTCTTGGCCCACAACATGATCAATAGTAGTGCTGTGGTTTATCGACGAAAAGATTTTATTGAAGCAGGCGGCAACGACCTGAACATGATTTATGGAATGGAGGACTATGAGACGGTAATATCGTTGGTTAAAAAGGGGTTTCAAGGAGTGGTCTTGCCGCACATCCTTTGGAACTATCGCATCCGAACCGGCTCAATGGCTCAGTCCTTTAATCGTTTCTCCGAATTGTATCTATATCGGCTGATTAGTCGAAAACATGCCGACTTTTTTGCCGAGTACGCAGAACAACTCGTAAATATCTTGAACGCCAACGGCCCTGCCATGAGCTACAAGAACCCCACCTTAAAAGCGTCTGAATTCGCCGGTCTCTTACCAGGTAATACACGCTTCATCAAATTCATAAAGCGAAATAGATTTTTGCGTAAAATTGCAAAAAGGATCTACACCCTGTTATTAAGTCGAAAATGAGTTCGCTCACCGTACCTGTCCGAATCCAGCGCTGGGAACGAATTTGGATGCTCGCTCGCATTGAATTTAAGCTGCGTTACTATGAAAACAAACTCGGTTTGCTTTGGGCTCTCATCAAGCCCGTCATGCAAATCGTCATGTATTATTCCGTCTTTCAAATATTGCTCGCCCAACGTGTCCCGAATTACGCAATCTATCTTTGGTGTGGTCTGTTCATGTGGGGATTCTTCACCGAATGCACGTCCGGTACCATAAAAGTACTCAAAGTAAAGAAATATCTTTATACCTATACGGATATGCCAAAGATCGACATTTACATTTCGTCGATGATGAGCACAACAATTGGCTTGTTAATTAACCTAGCCATTTTTCTCATTGGAGCAGTAGTAGCCGGCATCTACCCAACACATCATTATCTCTTTTTCCCGATTATTTATATCAACCTATTCATACTGAGTTTCGGAGCTGCTTTAATTCTTTCAAACCTCTTTGTATTATTCAAGGACATCAGTCAGATCTGGGGCATTATTACAAGTTTCGGCTTTTTCCTTTCTCCAATACTTTATCGCGGCGAGATTTTTGATCAAAAATTAGGATGGCTTAATTACGCCAATCCTATATCAGGAATTATAATCAACACGAGGAACATTTTGATGTTCGGCATAAATCCCGATTGGGAGATGCTCGTGTTTGACTTTACCTATGCTGTTATAATATTGATGTTGGGTCTTTGGTTATTAAGGGCTCTTGGACCTAAAGCAGGAGAATTAGCTTAACAGAATGAGCAATCAGGCAGCGATTATTTTACGTAACATCTCCAAGACTTTTTATCTGGACCAGCTTGACTCTGATACCTTCCGGTCTCGGCTTTTCAATTCTTTTCGCCGGAACAACAAGAAGGTACTCAAGGCGATCAACAATATCAATCTCGAAATCGCAAAGGGCGAAACACTTGGTATTATCGGCCGCAATGGCAGTGGCAAGTCAACCCTCGTCAAGATTATGAATGGCTCCTTCATTCCCGACAAGGGGGGCGAAGTCATCCGGAACGGAACTCACATGATGATGAACTTGGGTATCGGCCTCAGCCATGAGCTGACCGCCCGCGAAAACATTTATATCTCAGGTTCAACGCTGGGCCTGCGCAAAAAGCATGTCGACCAAATCTTCAACCAGATTATCGACTTCGCCGAACTCAACGGCTTCGTGGACACGAAGATAAAACACTTTTCGACTGGGATGATTCAGCGCCTCTCATTTAGCATCGCGGTCAATGCCCGAGCCGACATAATGTTCCTTGACGAAGTTTTCGCGGTTGGTGATGAGGTGTTCAGAAAAAAGGCAACTAAAGTATTGGAAAAAAGCTGGCTTGAAGGTCGCACTGTCGTCATCGTAAGTCACTCGATGGCCAACATACGCAACTACTGCCAACGTGTATTATACCTTAAGAAGGGACAAGTCGCTTTTCTCGGCGACCCGGAAACCGCTATCAAAATGTATCACGAGGATAACGTCCAGGCTGAAAAAGCAGCAGCGAGTGAAAAAAGCTGAAAAAGACGACCCCGCGGTACACGGCGAACACCTCTTCTGTCAGCATATTTAGGGCGATGATCAATAGAAAGAACAGGAACAAATAATTGCCCTGTCGCCGG
>CAZIAG010000133.1:0-9139 GCA_964537375.1 uncultured Roseivirgaceae bacterium | reverse complement strand
CGCTCGTTGGCGTCGATAATAATGATCCGCAACTTGCTAATCCGATGATCTCACATACGTTCATCGATTTTGGAGCCGGACTGTACTACAGAAGTGATAAATTGCGAATTGGCTTGTCCGTGCCGGAACTGATTCCGGCCACTTTTGAGCTTAGCGACACGTTATCGATACGAATGAGTGAGGCCAACTATTTTTTGCTATCGCAATACAGATTTCGCGCGGGTCAGAACTTCGAAATGGAGCCCGGCTTTTTGATAAAATATTTGAGGGCAGTGCCGCTTTCCTTCGACGTCAATATGAATTTCATTTTTCATGAAGTGCTCATTGCGGGATTATCGTATCGAAAGAGCGAATCGATCGACATCCTTCTTCGTGCACAGGTAACACCTCAACTCCAGTTTGGGTATGCATTTGACTATGCGATCGGAGATGTTGCACGGCTGACCAATGGATCTCATGAATTCATGGTGAACTACCTGTTCAGGTATGCCCATAAACAGGTTGCTTCCCCGAGATGAGACGCTTGTTCCACATCGGTTTTGTTGCCGGGCTCATGGTCTTAGCCGCCGTGGATAGTGCCGTTGGTCAGGAAACGATCTTTGGGCTGTTGAAACGCGATGAGAAGCTGGCCGACGAGTACATGAGCCACGGTCGTTACGCAGATGCCGTGGAGATCTATTCCGATCTGGCCAGGAATGGCAACGTCGGCAAGGAGATTAAGCTGAGGATTGCCCAATGCCATTACAAGATGGGCTCGTATCGAAATGCCATTTACTGGTACAGTCAGTGTGAGTTCGACGATTCCTTTATCGATATTTTTCGTTTTGCTGAATCTTACACCGCGGTAGGGGATTATCAAAACGCGATTGATCAATACAAGAAATGCCTTGCTATAAAGCCCGATGATGTCCTGATCACCAGAAAGATCTGGCAACTTCAGAATGCGCACTACCTGTTTGAGGACTCCATTCATTACGCGTTGAGGCCTGTTGGTTTTAATACGACGGCAGGAGAGATGTGTCCGGTGCCCTACGATAAGGGTGTCGTTTTTATGTCGAACCGAAGACGGGTAAAGGCAGTCGATAAAATAGATGCTTCGTCCAGGGAACCATTTTATCGACTCTATTATGCCCCCTATTATACCGACACCATTACGTTCAACGGATATGAATACCAGGAAGGAAAGCCTTTTAAGCTGAATATTCCATCCCGTTTCAACGCCGGTCCCGTTCGGTTCTACGCCGGTGAAACGAAAATGGTGTATGTATCGAACAGTTCCAGCCCAGGCAACGACGGATCGTCAACATTACAGCTCTTTTTTGCTGAACGATCAGGTGACGAATGGCGATTTGCGGGGGCATTCCCGTACAACAGCAAACAGTACTCGATAAGTGATCCTGCCATCAGCGAGGATGGTCAAACACTCTACTTCTCGTCGGACATGCCTGGCGGATTCGGTGGGAAGGACATCTACCGTAGCAATTTCATCAATGGGCGGTGGACGGAACCTTACAATTTGGGAGATCATGTGAACACCCTATATGACGAAGTCTTTCCTTACTGGCAGAACGACAACATTCTTTACTTCTCATCGAACGGTCACGCGGGACTGGGTGGCCTCGACATCTTCAAAACGATTATCACAGATGAGGGCGTGGGGGAAATTACGAACATGGGATATCCGGTGAATACGCATTATGACGAATTCGGGATCATCCTAGACTCTCTCAGCACGCATGGATATATCACATCAAACCGGGGTTCGCATGGGACACAGGACGACATCTATGAATTTGATATGGACGTCCAGACGTATCCGCTTGTCCTCAGTGGAGTGATCAGTTATAAACAATACACCTGGAGCGACTCGACTCAGTTGAAGCCGTTCGCAAACGCCAGTCTCCATGTCATCGACAACCTTCGGAACGTGACGGTGTATGAAGAACGCGCAGATGCGGCCGGCCGTTTTTCATTGCATATTCCGTATTTTAGCAAATACAAGATCAGGGTGATCGGGGAGGATAACGAGGAGAATATCGTTAGCCTGGAAATTCCAAAGCATCGGAAAGCTGAAGGCAAACATCAGATCGTGGTGGTCAAGGATCCGTTTGCGGAGTACAATAATCAGGTGGTAAAATGAACATGCGGCGAAACGATATTTTTCATTCGATCTTGAAGATTCTGGTCACCAGCTTCGTTGCTGGATTCCTGGTATCCTGGTCAGCAGCATTCGGGCAGAACCGCCAATTAGTTCAGGTAAAGACCTTCGACGAAAAACTAAACCCACTTTCCGGCGTCGAGATATCGGTCAATGAGAAGCCCTTCTTGTTGTTGAATAGCAAAGGCGTCGCGTTTATTGAACTTTCAGAGTCTGACCTGCCGGTGAAAACCATTGTGGTGAAGGACGAGACGCTGGAGGCGGCATCCTGGAACTACAGCAAAGGGACCCTCGAGGTAATAGTTAGGAAAAAGAGCTATCGCATCGTTCCGATCTTCATTCGTGATGCGGCGAGCAAGCCTGTTCCAGGTGTACTGGTGGCCTTTAGGGGGCTAAAGGAACTCCGTCTTCGAACAGACCAATCGGGAAAGGTGGAGTTGCTGCTGGCGGTAAATGAGCCGATCAGCAATGCGGATCAGTTCAGAATTGACAAATACAGGATACTCCGCCTTGTGCTCTCCACGAATGAGAATACGTTGTACGTTGAGCCGATTGTGGCACCACCGATCGCACATGCCGACGAATCTGCGTCGGAAATTGCATCGACCTATTTTGTGGACTTCGATCTTTCCAAGATTGACTCGATCTTCAAAAACTACAGCGTTAGCGATCTTAATCCCGATGTAAAAAGAAGACTGGATGAAAAATTGAACGAGTTGGTACAGGAGCTCCAGGATTCATTGGCCAGGGGTAAAGCGGAATTTGCCAGCAGAATATCCGACTCTTCGTTCGTCGGAGACGATATTCGCAGCATGATCGAACAGGCGCAGGTAGAAGGCGCGATCCTGGACGACCAGCGCCGCGAAACAGAAGAACGAATCCGACTCATCAGTGAAAAGATCGCCGCCGCCGGAGAGAATATGGATGAAGCCACACGCACTATATTGTTGTCCGATCTTACCCGCCTGGAGCAGCTGTTGGCGGAGAATGAGAGCAGATTTTATAAGAACCAGAGCGACTTCCGTTCAATACTCGCTGCCCTGAAGGAAGAGTTCTTTCACGTCGAGGTCCTCGAAAATAAGCTTTCTCAAAGCGAAGCGCAGCGACGGGCGGAGCAACGAATCTTCAGGAAGCGACTCCTCACGACCATTGCCATTGCATCGGCGTTTGCGTTGATGGCACTGCTGTTGGTGTATTTCGGTTTGAAACTCCGGCGTCGGAAGAAGCAGCTTGAAGTAGCAAACTTCGAGGTCAAAAGGATTAACGAAAACCTGGAAAGCCTCGTGCATGAACGTACGAAGTTGCTGGTGGAGACAAACCGCGAACTCGACCTCTTCCTTTACAAGGCTTCCCATGATCTTCGCTCGCCCGTGACTTCAATAATTGGCCTATGCAACATCGCAGCCTATGTCGCGAACGGTAATAACGATGCACGCGAACTATTCGAAAAAGCAGGGCAGACCGCCCATGCCATGGATCGGCTTTTGAAGAAACTGAGAATCATTAGCGAAATCAACCAACCCGGACACTTCACTTCGATCGATATACACGCTATGATCGAAACAGTCCGCTCCCGCTTTAATTCATTTATTGAAGGCCATAAGGTCGATTTCCAATTGAAGTGCCCAACCGACCTGAGCTTCTATTGCAATGCCACGCTTACGGAGGCCATCGTGCAGGCCTTGGTAGAGAATGCACTCTTCTACAGCGTCCTGGGAAAAAGGTCGCCGAGGGTGGAAGTTTCTGCGACGCTCACCGACAATGCACTGCAAATTGGTGTACTCGACAACGGCATTGGGATCGGCGACGATATTAGGGGCCACATTTTTGACATGTTTTTTATTGGTCACGAGCAGTCTCGTGGCAATGGATTGGGCTTATATATTGTTGAAAAATCGGTTCAGGCATTGAAAGGCACTATTGAACTCGATACCATAGTCGGTAGTCACGCCCGTTTCCTCATCACCATTCCACTGCGTTCGGCTGTCCGTGGGGTTGAACAACAAGCGGTGAGCATACCGCTGCCGGAAAGACGTGTTCTCGCGGAAATTCCAACTAAATAAGTTTTTGGTTAAAATTTAGAAGGAGGCAACCTCTGTTCCGCTTCCGGTGTACTGACTTGCATGGGCGCGCGGTGTTGTGCGCCATGTCTTTCTCTTTTCGCGAACCAAATCAACAACAATATGAAAATACGGTTCAGCTACCTTTTACCGATTGGCGCCGCCTTGGTGTTCGCCATGGCGGGATGCGATGACGATGATGATCCCCAAATTGTCGCCTCGGAGGAGTACGTGCTTTCGTCGGTTTCTGATCCCGCCATCAGCGGGACCGTTACCTTTGCAAAACGTTCTGACAACAAGTCGGTTATTACGATAGATTTGAATGGCACGCAGGCTGGGAACAGCCATCCGGCTCATATTCATGGAAATAGCGCGGTGCAAGGAGGGGGTATCCTCCTGGACTTGACGAATGTCGACGGTGCCGATGGGATGAGTGAGACCATCGTTGAGACATTGAATGATGGAACACCCATCACCTATGAGCAGTTGCTGGAGTTCGATGGTTATGTCAATGTTCATGCGAGCTCGGCGAACCTGGGTACGCTTATCGCTCAGGGCGACATCGGTCAAAATGAATTGACCGAGGACAATGAAGTATATCCGTTGAATTCAGTCTCCGACCCGGCGATAAGTGGAACCGCGACTTTTGCAAAGCGTAAGAATGGTTACACGCTTGTGACTATTCAACTGGAAGGTACATCGGCGGGCGGTGATCATCCATCACACATTCATGCCAATGATGCCGCAACGGGCGGTCCCATTGTGCTCGACTTCAATAACATCGAGGGGGGAACGGGAATAAGCCGGACCAACGTCACGCAACTCAATGACGGTACAGACATCACCTACGATGAACTCCTGGAGTTTGACGGGTACATCAACGTACATTTTAGCCCGACACAGCTTGCAACTTTGATCGCGCAGGGCAATATTGGAGCAAATGCTCAATAGGAACAGTGGTCAATTGCAGCGGAAGGTAAAACGACTTCGTCGAACCCTTCCGTTGCTGTATTTCTCAATCTTTCTTGGTTTCCATGCGTGTGTATACAATGAGTTACCCCAGCCGATCGATTGCGGGGCGAATCCATTGACGGTTGAACTGGTGTCAGTGTTGCATACGGAATGCGGTCAGCAAACGGGAAGTTTGGAAGTAGTGGCCTCCGGGGGGAGGGGTGGTCCGTGGAACTATCGGCTTGGTGATGAAGGCGAATTTCAGTCGACAGGTATTTTCGCCGGCCTGGGTGCGGGCACGTACGAAATTGTGGTCAACGACAATAGCGGATGTACTTCATCACTCGAGGTCACAATTTTAAACGCCGCCGGCCTGAATTTGTCGGTGGCGATGTCGCCGTCCGGGTGTCTCGCCAATGAGGGTTCAATTACAGTCAACGCTTCTGATGGGACTCCGCCTTACTCGTACCGCTTGGACGATGGGGAATTCCAGGAACAAAATGTTTTTGAAGGTCTGTCATCGGGTAGGCATACCGTGCGAGCGCTGGATGCATCGGGATGTGAAGTCACTCAACAGGTCCGGGTTTTTTCCGGCGTCAGTTTCGAAAAAGATGTCAAAAGCATTATTTCCACAAATTGTGCAATAACAGGGTGCCACAATGGAACTCAGTTTCCTGATCTCCGGTCTTTCCAAATAACCCAGGAATATGCACCGCTTATCAAAGTCCAGGTGGTTTCGCGAGGTATGCCGCTGGAGGGGGCATTAAGCCAGGAGGAAATAAACACCATCGTTTGTTGGGTAGATGACGGTGCACCTGCCAACTGATGTGTGAAGCCGCGGTATCGCATTGATTAGATGACGGTTTATTTAGCGGCCGGACCGCCAGGAATCAGCTCCGCGACGCGGCATCATTTTCGGGTAGTTCAAACAGCACCCGCATCACGCGGTAGTGATTGTCGCCGGTCTTCTCCATCTCAAGGTAAATATCATCGTCGGGATTGTTTTCCATGAATTCCGCGTCATGATCCGTCCAGGTGTAGGTTGCACCTTGAAATCCTTCGACGACCAGAACGTCGTCAGCGGAAATATCGATGATATGCGCCCGGTTTATGGGAAGGAAGATTCGTCTTTGACTGATCGAATAATTCATAAGGTGAGTTTCTTGAAATTTCATTCAAAATAGTGCCAGCGATAAGGGCAAGGCGTCGGTCCAGTGCAGCGATGGCCGCTTACTGCCGTCACCGCTTTCACTCAGGGATTTCAGAAAAAAGGCGTTAACTTATGCGCGTGAACAACAACTTAAAACCAAGCGAGAGAGAACTGGTGAAGATGGCGAAATACTTCAAAAAGCGAAGCCAGGACCTCATCGCGCGCGGAACGCTGTCTCCCGAACACAGGAAAGTTGAAGATGCCGTCGATCGCTTTGTATCGCACCTGGAGAACCATGCGGATAGCCGGGCGGCCATTTTGGCGCGGCACGAGGAGCTGAAGAGAATGGTTCGCGACAACGCACAATGTCCTTCTTGCCACTCAGCCGACATGCTCAAACACGTCGGAATGGAGCCGAACGAAAAAGGTTGGATGAGCAATCGTTACAAATGCCGAAAGTGCAACATCGCTTTCACATGGAATCGACCCAACAATCCCTGGGATATGATCCGCTATTTCGAAGACGTGTTGACTATGCTGAGATTGAAATCAGCGGATGCTACCATGGCCGGAGAAGAGCGAAGCCAGATCGAAGTCGGGATCGAACAGCTTGAAAAACATCTGGGTGAATTGAAGCCTGTGATCGAAGCGCACGACCGCGAATGGGAAAACTATCTGGAACGTGAAGCCGAAATGGAAAAACTGGTTCATGATCTCAAGGCGACACTCCTCATGGAAAAGATCAAACTTGAAAGTTGGGGAAACTAAACGTATAACCTGCGAATGAGGCTCCTGACGGTCACGGGTATTCAAAAGAAACTTCAGCCCGGATTCTCATTAAAGAATATCAGTTTTACACAACGGCGAAATGAAAAGGTGGTGATTGCCGGAGAGAGCGGTTCGGGTAAGACGACGTTGCTCAAGATAGTCTCCGGCCTGCTGCAGCCGGATAAAGGCACGGTCCTGATTGACGGTGAGCGCGTGGCCGGCCCTGACGAAACCCTCGTGCCGGGAAATCCACACATCGCCTATCTATCCCAAAATTTTGAACTACCCAAATTCTTGCGCGTCGAACAGGTATTGGCATACGCTAATAAGTTGTCAGATAATGAGGCGACCATTCTTTTTCGTGTCTGTGAAATTGGCCACTTGTTGAAACGTGATACGAGAGAGCTTTCCGGCGGCGAACGTCAACGCATCGCGATTTGCAGATTGCTGACCACGAAACCAAAACTCCTGCTCCTGGACGAACCCTATGCGCACGTGGATCAGGCACATAAAGAAAGTCTTAAACGTTTGATAGTCGGAATTGGTCAGCAACTAGGTATCACGTGCTTACTGGTTTCCCACGATCCCGCCGATACACTTTCGTGGGCCGACCGCATCCTCGTATTGCGCCATGGAAGTATAGTTCAACAAGGCACACCGGCGGCGATCTACAATAGGCCAAAAGATGAATACACGGCCGGTCTCTTCGGGAAGTATTCCTTGATTATTCCAGAGCTGCAAGCTCGTCTCAGCGGCGATACGGGACGAAAGCCGGGCAGGAAACCGTGGATCGTTAGACCAGAGGATCTTCGGATTGTATCGACCGGAAAAAATGCACTACGCGGTAGGGTACAGGACATACAATTCTATGGTTCAACTTTCGAAGCCAGGGTTGAACTTGAGGGCGAAGTCTCTGTGATCGTCAATACGAAAAATCACGGTCTTAAGGTAGGCAGTACGGTTTATGTTGCCCTTTCCCAGTAGTGGCTTTTTGTTAAAAGCTTTGTTGGAAGTGCGACGCTCTTTGCATTGAATGCGGCGTAATTTTTTTGATTATTGTTTGCGGAGACTGGTCGGAGGGATGCAAAAGAATTCAGCGTGGTTGTCGAACCGTGTGAAATGGATTACAGGATGGGGCGCAGCGACTTTTTGTGCGATGCGCCGCTACACCCGACGACGACCGTTTGCTGCCAGCGCTTTTGCTTTCACGACAATGGCCGCCCTCATGTTTTCGATTGTTCTCGCGGTGGCCTGGCGCGATATCCCCTCAAGGGAAACGTTGGCCGAATTCAGAAATCCGGTGCCGTCCGAATTGTATACCGCGGACAGCGTGCTCATCGGTCGCTTCTACCTGCAGGATCGTACGCCCGTTCCGCTAGAACGGATCTCGCCTTATGTCAGCAAGGCGGTGATTGCCACTGAGGATATTCGCTTTTATCAGCACCGCGGCATTGACTGGGAGAGCATAGGACGCGTCCTGTTTAAGACGATCCTGATGCAGGATGAGTCATCGGGCGGCGGCAGCACCATCACACAACAGCTCGTAAAGAACATCTTTCCGCGAAAAGACTATTGGCTGCTGTCATTGCTCGTAAACAAAATACGGGAGTCGCTTGCCGCATTGCGAGTGGAATCGCTGTATTCGAAGGAGGAGATCCTTAACCTGTATTTGAATACAGTGCCGTTCGGGGATAACACGTACGGCATTGAGGCGGCGGCGCGCCGATTCTTTTCGGTGTCCGCGGCGGACTTGTCGATAGAACAGTCGGCGGTGCTCATTGGTATGTTGAAAGCCACGCACTCTTACAACCCAAGACTTTTTCCGGAGGCCTCCCGGGCGCGCCGAGATGTTGTATTGTCGCAAATGGAAAAGTACGGTTTCCTTGAGGATGCAGACCAATGGAAAACCGTGCCGCTTGTTCTGCACCTCGGGAAGGTCAGGCAAGATTCTTCCATGGCGCCTTACTTCCGGGATTTTGTGAAACAGCTGCTTCTCGAGTGGTGCGAGAATAATAAGAAACCAAATGGCGAACCGTATAACCTCTACACGGA
>CAZIAG010000132.1:0-9142 GCA_964537375.1 uncultured Roseivirgaceae bacterium | reverse complement strand
GATAATGCGCTGCGCTTCCTCAGCGGAGGTCTGTGTGTATTCCTTCAGAAGAGCTGTAAACCTGTTTTTATCCACGGTGATGACGCCTCAAGGTAAAAATAGGAAATTTTACCAATTGGCGACGGACGCGTTGAAGATATCATTGATGATTCTCTCGAATATCTCACGCACGTACTGTTCCTCCACGTCCGAAATATTGAGGTCGTTGGGGAAGTCTTTATAGAAGGAAAACGTCTTGTCCTTGAAGCTCATTTTCTCATCCAGGGTATTGATATAGGTGGCCCGTACGGTGATGGTAAGCCTTGTCGACGATGCACGTGTAATGTCGCGATTGCCCTGTCCGGTACTCACCGGGGCGATTGGGCTTATGCTGTAATTCATGATCTCTCCTTCGAGAATCAATTCGCCTTCGTCGGGTACCACGCGCAGGTTGCTGTTCTGGATGAAGTAGTTCTTCAATTCGTTGGTGAGTGTCTGCGCCATGTTCGCCGGCCCGAGTTCCGCGTTGTTGTAGAACTCGGCGATGGAGATCGTTTCGGCGGTCGTTGTCGTGCCGATCATCGAGTATTGTACGCTGACGCCGCATTGCGTCAAGGTGATGAGGGCAACGAAGGGCAGGACAAACTTCCCGCGGGCGATAAGGCTGGAAATGATCTTCAACGGCTCAGTCCTCAAGTTCGTATTGTTTTATCTTACGGTACAGCGTCCGCTCTGAAATCCCCAAATCGCGTGCCGCATATTTGCGCCGATTGTTATTTTTTCGCAGGGCGCGGATGATTAATTCCTTTTCCTTCTTTTCGATTGAAAGCGAGTCTTCCTCGGTCTCGTGCGTGATGTCCTGGATCTCCTCGCCGTGGTCGACGGTACCCTGTGATTGGATGTTCAGAACGACTGGCTCCTTGGAGACATGGGGTTCATCGATGTCCTCAAAAAGGCGAGGATTTTCCTTTACGAGTTCACCCGCGCGACCCTGTCCGTTCAAAAGGTCGAGTACGATCTTTTTCAAATCGATGACGTCCTTCTTCATATCGAAGAGGACCTTATAAAGGATATCGCGTTCGGAGAGTCCATCCTTCTCCACGCCCGGCACCCGATACAACGCCGGAACGAGGCTATCCTTCGGCAGGTATCGGCGCAAGGTCTCTGCATCGATCTCTTTTCGTTCGGTTGAAAGGACCGAGATTTGTTCAACCAGGTTCTTCAGCTGACGGATATTGCCCGGGAAACGGTATTGCAATAATTCATGCTTCGCATCCTCGGTCAGGGTGATCGGCTTGACGCGGTATTTTTCCGCAAAGTCCGTAGCGAACTTGCGGAAAAGCAACTCGGCGTCGTTGCCGCGATCCCGCAGGGGCGGTACGAAGATCGGAACGGTACTGAGGCGGTAATACAGGTCTTCCCTGAATTTTCCCTCTTCGACTTTCTTCATCAGGTTCACGTTCGTAGCCGCCACAACCCTGACATCCGTCTTCTGAACCTTTGAAGAACCCACCTTGAGGAACTCGCCGTTTTCCAGTACCCGGAGCAGACGCGCTTGTGTTCCCAGCGGCATTTCACCGATTTCATCCAGGAATATGGTTCCCCCGTTCGTGACTTCGAAGTAACCCTTCCGCGCCTCGTGCGCGCCGGTGAACGAACCCTTTTCGTGGCCAAACAATTCGGAATCTATCGTTCCCTCCGGAATCGAACCGCAGTTGATGGCAATAAACTGGCCGTGCTTCCTGGGGCTGAGAAAATGGATAATCTTCGAGAACGACTCCTTACCACTTCCGCTTTCGCCGGTAATGAGCACCGACATATCGGTAGGGGCCACCTGCATCGCTACACGCACGGCGTTGTTCAGCATCGGCGAGTTACCGATGATGCCAAATCGCTGTTTAATGCTTTGTATTTCGTTTTCTGTTATGGCCATTTTGCTAATACGCTTTACAGACCTTTCCCAACAATGTCGCACCCGTGCAGTCCTCCACAAGCACATCAACGTATTGGCCCTTGACGTAGTTTTCCTTGGGAAAGATTACGACCTTGTTGGCGGTATTCCTCCCTTGCAGGAAGTCGTCAGACCGCTTCGACGTGCCTTCCACCAAAACCTTGTGCACCTTGCCGATGTCGCGCTTGTTCCGGATGAGCGAATGAGCGGTTTGCAAAGCGATGATCTCGTTAAGCCTCCGCTTTTTCACGTCAGCCGGGACATCGTCGCGAAGTCGTTTCTCGGCGGGGGTCCCCGGACGCTCCGAGTACATAAACATATACGCAAAGTCGTACTGAACCAGTTCCATCAACGACAACGTATCCTGGTGCTCTTCTTCGGTCTCTGAGCAAAACCCGGCGATCATGTCTGAAGAGATTCCACAGTCGTCGCCGAGTATCTCCCGGATACGACGGATTTTGCCCAGGTACCATTCCCGCGAATATCCGCGGTTCATCAATTCCAGCACCCGCGTATTGCCACTCTGCACGGGAAGGTGAATGTACTTGCATATATTCTCGTAGCGGGCCATCACCTCGAGAACATCGTCGGTTAAATCCTTCGGGTGAGAGGTGGAGAAACGAACCCGCAGGTCTGGGTGAACCCGGGCCACCGCTTCCAGGAGATTGGCGAAATTCACAATCTTGCTGGCCCCCATCTTCTCAAGCCGGGCCTTGCTGTTTTCTTCAGGGCTCCACTTGTACGAATCCACATTCTGGCCCAGGAGCGTCACCTCCCGATAGCCACGGGTGAACAGATCGCGCGCCTCGGCGACGATGGATTCAGGGTCGCGGCTGCGTTCGCGCCCCCGGGTGAACGGAACCACGCAGAACGAGCACATGTTGTCGCAGCCCCGCATGATGGAAATAAAGGCGGTGACGCCGTTCGAATTCAACCGTACCGGGCTGATGTCCGCATAGGTCTCCTCGCGGGAGAGAAACGTGTTGACGGCCTTTTCACCATCATCAACCTTTAAAATTAACTTAGGTAAATCCCTGTAAGCGTCTGGCCCTGCCACCAGGTCCACGATCTTTTCCTCTTCAAGCAGTCGTGATTTCAGGCGTTCGGCCATACAGCCAAGGACGCCGATCAGCAGCTCCGGCTTTTGCTTTTTCAGCCCATTGATGTGGTTGAGCCTGTTTCGGACGGTCTGCTCCGCCTTTTCGCGGATAGAGCATGTATTGAGGAACACCACGTCGGCGGCGTGGATGTCGGCCGTGGTGTCGTATCCTTCCTTGCGCAGAATGGAGGCCACGATCTCGCTGTCGGAGAAATTCATTTGACAGCCGTAGCTTTCAATGTAGAGCTTTCGGCTCTTGCCCGTGTTCTCGTCGGGGAGAACACGAACCGCCTCGCAATTCTCCCCCGCATTTTCATCGATGATGCCCAAGTCCTGAATCAGTTTCTCCATCTCTACGTCTTTGAAGACGCAAAAATACGATTTTTAGTTTTTTGAAGGTGACATCTTGTCAGTGATTGTGATTAAATCCCATATTTGGGGCGGCCGGGCGGTTTTCGCCGGGTGGATCAACAAAGCCTGTTTTGTTATGGCATTTATCAGGGAAGTACGCGGAATAGCGCCCCGATTCGGGAAGGACTGTTTTCTGGCGGAGACCGCTGTAGTCGTCGGGGAGGTTGTCATGGGCGACAATTGTACGGTGTGGTTCAATGCGGTGGTGCGGGGCGATGTGCACTCCATCACTATTGGTAACAATACCAATATCCAGGACGGCGTGGTCATCCACGGAACCTTTCAGAAGGCAAGGACCGTGATAGGCAGTAATGTCTCCATTGCGCATAATGCCGTAGTTCACGGCTGCACCATCGCTGACAACGTGTTAGTGGGGATGGGGGCGATCATCATGGACGAGTCTGTGGTTGAGGAGCACGCCGTAATTGCCGCGGGGGCGGTGGTGTTGCCCGGGACGCATATCCCGGCGGGATCCGTATTCGCGGGGGTCCCGGCAAAAAGGGTCAAGGATATTTCGCCGGAAATGCGCGAAGTAATTGCCCGCACCGCCCGCAATTACCCTATGTACGCGGAGTGGTTCAAGGACGCCTGACCGGCTGGCACACGTTTTTTACGTTTCCCCAAACAATCAGTGGTTTTTCTCCAGTATTCGTATTGTTTTTCTTAAATTATTGACAACAAATCGGTTATGTCATGCAGAACAAGGGATTTGACCCCGATGTCATACAAGAGTACAAGAACCGAATGGTCGCGGCCGGGACCGACTTTCTCCTGGATGATGAGGATACGATGACGGATGAATACGCGCATTTCTATTTCATCGGTTTGTACGAAGGCAAGGAAGTCGTCTACGATGCCGTCATGTACACATTACGGCTTCAGCATGAGAGCGAACTTTACGAAATCGCCGAACACCGTGCGGCCCGGCATTTCCCCGAATACAAGAAGATCACCTATGAGGAGGACGAGAACGGGAACCTGGCAACGCTCGATCCGCTCGAAGAAGAGATCGGTCTATACATAGCTGAAGTGATCATGGAACTGGAGGAGGAAGAGGCGGTCAAGGTAAAAGAGCATGTCGATATGGACCCCAACGTGGACTTCGGCGTGGCGCTCGACATCGGGCTCCACCTCGAGAAGGTGACCCACCGGGATATCGAGAGATTCGTCAGCGATTTCAACGACGACAACCTACGCCTGGACGATACATTGTATTCTTTTCAGACCCAGGACGTTACCCAGCAGAGGTAATTCATATTTGCCGCACGCCTCTTGAATTCCGCCGAAATCCTCGGCATATTTGCGGCTTTGAATCCCTAAACTAAAACATGAAGCAAACTCTGCTCGTTCTGAACATCGTGCTGCTGGCGGCGGTGGGTGTCCTCTTTTACTTACACTTTTCCAATAATTCAACCGAGACTTCTAATGAAATGTCCGCGACCGACGGGCCGCGCGTTCAGTCTGCCGTTGCTTTCGTCAATACGGATAGCCTCCTGGAGAAATACGAGTACTCCCGCGAAATGCGTGAGCAACTTGAGGCGAAAACGAAGAAGCTCGACCAGGATTTTCAGAATCGCGTCAATGCGCTTCAATCTGACATTCGCGCATATGAACGAAGGGTGAATACCATGACTCTCGGTCAGGTGAGGGCTGCGGAGGAAGATATCGCCCGGAAACGCAACAACCTTCAACTCTACGAACAGAGCCTTGGCCAACAATTGATGGAGGAACAGGCAAAACTCAATCAGGCGTTGTATGAGCGAGTTACCCAGTACCTCAAAAAGTACGGCGAGGAAAATGGAATTCAAATGGTGCTCAAATTCAATCCGACCAGCGACGTGCTCTACGCGGGTGACGCCATCGACATCACGCACGACGTGATCCGTGGGCTGAACGATTCCTATCAGCAAGAGAAGTCTCCGGCAAAACCTGCGAATGCCACCAAGGAGAAAGCCGACACTACGAAGCAGAAATAACATCATCATTTTTGTGTAAAATGGCCTCTCGCCAATGCGCGGAGAGGCTTTTTTTTTATCTTTGAGATTAACCTATGGCTGTTGGCACCTTGAATGTGAGAAATCAGGAGCGGAGGCAGATTGTGCTGATGCTCGCTACCGGTTTCTTTATGGGTGTCTTCATCGCGACGTACCAGGTGACGGCTGATTCGCTGTTCCTCAACCGTCTGGGTGAACAGCTGAACAAGGCCTTCCTCATCGCCGGCGCCCTGGGGATCATTACCACGGCGATCTTTTCATTCTTTCAGAACCTGATAAAGTTCACCACGCTGACGCTGGTGAGCGTGGTGATTACGTTTGCCTTTACGCTTGCTGCGTACGTGGTGCTTCACTTTGCGCCCGTCGAGTGGCACGATACGGGAGTGTTTGCCCTGTATTGTATGAGTGGTCCGATCACCGCGATCCTCCTCTTGAGTTTCTGGGGCCTCTTTGGGCGCCTCTTCAACTTTCGACAGTCGAAGCGCATCATCGGCTGGATCGATACCGGCCAACTCATTGCGTCGATCATTGCGACGGTAATCGTTATTCCCTTCTCATCGGCATTTGTGGAGGACACCTCGAATTACCTGTTGCTGTGTTGCATCAGCATTTTTGTGGTTTCGATGCTCCTGATCGCGATCTCGGTGTCGTTTGTAATCTCTAAAAATGACCCTCGTGAGTTTGGGGTCCTCGTCAGGAGAGAAACGCAGGTGACTCGGCTCTTTGGAGACAAGTTCATCCGCTCCATGGGGTTGTTTCTGCTCGTGTCGATGATCACATTCATGTTCACGCAGTATTCGTTCCAGGAGATCGTGCGCGTGCAATACCCTGACGAGCGTGACCTAACCACCTTCAATTCCTTTTTTACAGGGGCCGTTTATGGTCTGAGCCTGGTTATGCAGACATTCGT
Source organism: uncultured Roseivirgaceae bacterium (assembly GCA_964537375.1). Lineage (GTDB taxonomy): Bacteria > Bacteroidota > Bacteroidia > Cytophagales > Cyclobacteriaceae > Chryseosolibacter. The sequence continues at coordinate 2,798 of CAZIAG010000132.1, read as the reverse complement.
GAACAACCGGGTGATCTCGAACTACGGACTGCGCATTTCGTTGTTCATGCTGCCCATTGTGGTGGGCATCTTTTCACTCGGCTCGATTGGGGCCGGGAGTTTGTTCGGGTTTGACAAAGGATCGTCGGATTCTTCATACATCTACTTTTTCGTATTCGTAGCCCTGACGCGGTTGTTCAGTTGGACGCTGCGTGACTCATTGGAAAACCCGGTGTTCAAACTCTTGTTTATACCCCTCGACAGCCGGGTCCGATTCAGCATTCAGTCAAAGGTGGAAGGGTTGATGAACGAGAGCTCAAGATTGATCGCCGGCGTGCTGATATTCTCTTTTGCCTTTGTGCCGTTCTTCAAGGTTGAACATATCCTCGTCCTGCTACTGGTTCTCGTCGGCCTGTATTTTATTTTCATCAACCGCTTATACCACGGGTATCGCAGCAAGATTCGTGAAAAGTTGGAGGCAGGGGATGAGCAACAAGTCAAACTGGAGCGTGGTTTTGCGCAGGTGATGGGGAAACTCGAGCAGAACCTTGCGGCTCCTGGTAGCGGAAAGGCCGTTTTCTCCTTCAAGCTGCTTGAGAAACTCAACGGTGCGCAGTTGTCGCAGTGGGTAAACCAGTTGATGAAGAACGAGGATGACGCGGTCCGCCACTATGCACAGGAACGGATGAATGAGATGAAAGGATTGTCTGTATCCGACAAATACGTGATCCGGATGGACCGTGAACGCGTCAACGGCGAGCCGAAGAACGTCCTTAGCCGAAGCGAAGTCCAACTGATCCTCGAAAGCGGAGGGGACATCACGCGTGCAAGGATACAACGCCTCACGCGTTCGTCGCTCCCTAGCGACAGGCAGTATGCGGCTGAATTGCTACTGCACGCCGCGAAAGACGAAGGGATATCGTTCCTCCTGGAACTGCTGAACGATGTAGAACCAAAAGTCAGGAATACCGCGATCAAGACCGCCGTAAAGAGATACAATGGCGAGGTCATCAACGCGCTCATCGAGAATCTCGGGTCCTCGGTGTACAATAACCAGGCGGCTAATGCGCTGGTTTTGATCGGGCCACCGTGTTTGCCCTATCTCGACGCCGCATTTTACCGCAGTGGACAAAACACACAAGTGATGCTGAAGCTGATTCAGGTAATGGGCCGAATCGGCGGTCAACGCGCCCGCGAACAGCTGTGGAACAAGATGGACTATCCCAACAAGCTGGTGGTTTCCCAAGTGCTGCTTGCCCTGGGTGAGGCGGGATTCAAAGCCGGCATTTCACAGATCACGCGCATCAAGTACGCGATCGAGGCCGATATTGCCGACATTCGATGGAACCTCAGCGCCATACACGAGATCGCCGACGAGGGTTTCTCAGAACAGATAAAGGTGGCGTTGCGCGCCGAGATACAGAACGACATCGATCACATCTATATGCTGCTGGCGATGTTGTACGATACCCGGTCTATTCAGCTCGTAAAGGAAAACATCGACAGCGGTACAGCCGACGGAATTACTTACGCGATCGAACTTCTGGACGTGTTCCTGGCCGAACAGCTGAAACAGCGGGTGATTCCCGTCCTTGACGACTTGTCGGACGCGGAACGCATCAACCGTCTGGAAGATTTTTATCCGCGTGTCAAGCTCGATTCCAAGCTGGTGTTGAAGTTCATTATCAATCGTGATTTTACCCAGTCGAACCGTTGGACGAAGGCGTGTGTACTTTTTCAGATCGGAATGCAAAGAATTGCCGATTTCAAGCTGGACCTGATTGCCCAGATGTTCAATCCCGACTTGTTTATCCAGGAAGTATCGGCGTGGGCGCTGTACCAGATCAACATGGATGAGTACCACCAGAACACCCGACGGTTGAAGGGAAATCGTAAAAAGGAGCTCGACAACCTGATCATCCACTCGACGCGTATGACGGGCTTCGAGAAAGTGCTGTTTTTCCAGAAGATACCGGTCTTCGAGAATACGCCCGGCCTGACCTTGTCGCACCTGGCCGACATAAGCGAAGAGCTGCACCTAAAGGAAGGGGAGACGCTGATCCTGGATGAGAAGGTCACCCATAGCTTCTATGTGCTGGTTTCCGGGGTGATCGACTTTTATCAGCGGGGCGAATTCGTCTCCCAGTTCACCCAAGGGCAGTTCATCGGGGAAATGCTTCCATTGCCCAATTTTGTCAATACCAACTTGCTCATTGCACGATCCGAAATTGTTATCTTGAAGTTGAACAAAGATCAGTTCTACGAACTCCTGTCCGATAACGTGAAACTCGCCGAGAACATGTTGGCGTTTGTTTGAGTATGAGCCGTTCAAAGAAGATTTTCCTCGTGGTAGCCTGCGTATTTCTCTTGTTGCTCGGCTACGCTGCATTCGACATCGGAAGCCGGACGACATTTCCGGGATCCGGGCCGCAAGCACCTGAACGTCTGAGGGAACCGGCCACCGAACCTGACTCGCTAAGCACTGATTCCGCACGAAAGGAAAAATTAAAATAGCGGGGGGTGTGCGGTTTACAAATTTTTCTTTTAGTTTTGGAGCAGATTAAAGCCAACTATAGACATGAAATTCCCCTTTGTCGTGTACTCAGGGGAATTTCTATTTTTAAGGCCGCCTGAACGAAAGCCCCTTCACTTGTACCCAATATTCGGCGGTTCGTCTCCCGATCCCTCCGCATGGCGATTAACCACTTGCAAACCTTATCCCGGCGTATATATTTGGGTTAAGATTAAAGCCAACTATAGACAATGATTTTCCCCCGGGGTCAAGGACTTCGGGGGATTTCATTTTCTGGCCGGCAGCC
>CAZIAG010000131.1:0-9221 GCA_964537375.1 uncultured Roseivirgaceae bacterium | reverse complement strand
AATAAGTCTGTCCCTTGATTTCGTCAGGCGAAAGGATTGCATACCCATCACTCAAATAATTCGGATAGATCGTCAGGTGCTTCCTTTTCACCTCCTCAAACAACATCGTCTTGAATTCGTCAAGGTTCTCCTTTTGCGTTGCGGAGATGAACACGATGTTGTCGAAACCGTGCTGGCGGTAGTAACCCTTCATGTCGTCGAGGTTGGCGTCCGGATTCTGACGACGGAATTCATCCACCTTGTTCAATACGAGGATCGTCGGCACGTCGCGGACACCGAGATCCAGCAATGTGCTGTTCACCACCTCAATCTGGTTGTCGTGGTGGGGATGTGACACGTCAACAACGTGAACCAGGATATCGGCTTCCCTCACCTCGTCGAGCGTCGATTTGAATGACTCGATCAGGTGGTGCGGCAGCTTGCGGATAAACCCGACCGTGTCCGACAACAGGAAAGGAATGTTGCCCAGTGACACCTTGCGGACCGTCGAATCCACCGTGGCAAAAAGGCGATTCTCCGCCAGCACCTCTGATTTAGAGAGCAAGTTCATCAGGGTCGACTTTCCAACGTTGGTGTACCCAACCAGCGCTACACGGACGATGTTGCTCCGCGACTTGCGTTGCGTTGCCCGCTGCCGCTCTATCCTGGCAAGGCGTTCCTTCAGCACACTGATCTGGTTACGGATGTTTCTCCGGTCGGTTTCGATCTCACGTTCACCGGCACCGCCGCGAGTTCCCGTGCCGCCGCGCTGACGCTCAAGGTGAGTCCACATTCGAGTAAGGCGGGGCAAAAGGTATTGATTGCGCGCCAGCTCCACCTGCGTTCGGGATTGTGCCGTTTGCGCCCGGAACAGGAAGATATCAAGGATCAGCAAACTGCGGTCGTAAACTCGCACCTGTTGTTCCTCCTCGAGGCCCTTGTTGAACTCCCGCTCAAGATTCCTCAATTGGGACGGACTAAGATCGTCGTCGAAGATAACCTCAGAAATACCATGGGTTCGGACATACTCCTTGATCTCCTCCAGCTTGCCCTTGCCCACAAAAAACCGCGAGTCGGGCATGGCCAGGTGTTGTATGTACTGCTTTTCCGTTTTGATGCCTGCCGTTTCAGCCAGGAAAGCGAGTTCGTCGAGGTGCTCCTGCGTCAGGTCGTGACTCCTTGATTCCCCCAGCGCTACCAGCACGGCCGTCTTATTATTCTCTGTCATTTATTAAAGTTGGACCTACCCTAACGTACAAAATTGGGACAAGGTTTCCATTCTTGGGTTACTTTAGATACCTTTACTGGCATTTAAACCTAGCAAATTGCGCCTAAACCCCACTTTTTGGCCGTTTGTCGAAGGACGGTCAGATTATTGGGAAGTGTGCGGTGTTTAAAGAACACACATGAAAATAGCTGTTGTTGTCAACACTTCCTGGAATCTGTACAACTTCCGGATGAACTTCGTCAAGGCTCTCCTGGCACAAGGCCATGAGGTCCACACAATTGCCCCGTTGGATCAGTACACCCGGATTCTACGCCAGGCAGGATGTATCCATCACGAACTAAAAATGGACACGCGCGGGGCTAACCCGTTCCGCGATGCAGGCCTGATCCTGGAAATGTTCCGAATCTACCGCCGGGTAAAACCCGACGTTGTACTCCATTACACCATCAAGCCGAACATTTATGGTACCCTGGCAGCGGCGATGCTGCGTATCCCGGTGATCAATAATGTGTGCGGATTGGGTACCGCCTTCCTTCGCAAAAACCTCGTATCAGTGGTCGCCACCTTGCTCTACAAGGTCAGCTTCCGGTTCGCCCGTAAAGTCTTTTTCCAAAATCCCGATGACCTAAAACTGTTTGTCGGCAAGAAACTTGTTCGAGATTCAGCCGCAGATTTGGTTCCGGGCTCGGGAATCGACCTGAAAAAGTTCAAACCGGTTGAGTTCAGTCGGAATAAACGTTTCACATTCCTGATGGTGTCTCGTATCATCTCCGACAAGGGGATTTACGAATACATTGACGCTATCCGCAAGCTCAGGTCACGGGGCGTGGATGCCCGGTTCCAGTTGCTTGGCGCCAAAGACCCTGAACACAAACGCGGGATCAGCGAGCAGGAGATCAACCAATGGATTGAGTCTGGCCTTATCGAATACCTGGGCACAACCAACGATGTGCGCGAGCATGTTGGCCAGGCTGATTGCGTCGTGCTTCCCTCGTACCGCGAAGGGACGCCGCGTACGTTGCTGGAGGCCGCAAGTCTGGGCAAACCCATCATCGCCACAAATGTGCCGGGTTGCAACAATGTCGTCATAGACGGCTACAACGGCTTGCTCTGCAGGCTGAAGGACGCGGATGACCTCGCCGAAAAGATGTCCGAGATGCTCTCCTACGGAGATGAACAACTGCGAACATTCGGCGCGAACGGCCGCTTAAAAATGCAAACCGAGTACGACGAATCTTTAGTGATAAACAAGTATCTTCGTGCCCTGAGCGAATTCCGAATCGCTTCTTAATCAACACAATTAGACATGCAGGTAAAAGAGACGGGCATCGAAGGACTGCTTGAGATACAACCTACGTTATTTCGCGACGACCGCGGTTGGTTTTACGAGTTCTTCAACGAAAAGACTTTTGCCTCCGCGGGTGTACCGACAAATTTCGTCCAGGAGAATACCTCGTTCTCCAGGAAAGGCGTCATCCGCGGTCTGCATTTCCAGTACGAACCTCACGCCCAGGGAAAACTCGTGACCGTACTGGCGGGGAAAGCACTGGACGTCGTGGTCGACCTGCGCCGTGGCTCGCGAACTTTTGGGAAAGTCTATTATTGTCTGCTCGATAGCGAACGGCGGAACATGCTCATGGTGCCGGAAGGATTTGCACACGGGTTTGCGGCACATGATGATACGCTCTTCCACTACAAATGCACGAACTTCTATAACAAACAATCGGAGGGTGGTATAGTCTGGAACGATCCGAAACTGAACATCCAATGGGGTGTCAACAACCCGATCGTATCAGAAAAGGACGCGGTCCTTCCGACCCTGGACGAATTAATGGGAAAATCGTTAATTTCACCTGACTGACAAACGCGAATTGCTGTTGAAACGACCTCACTTTTTTATCTTTTCCCTTGCGTTGCTGTCGTTGGCATCGTGCGGCACATACAAACGCAACATCATGTTCAAGGTCAATGACCCCGCCGCCTTGGCTCAAGCGGAGCGGTCTGCGGAAAAGAATTACGTCATCGCGCCCAACGACATCATTACACTGGAAGTCTATACCAATAACGGTGAACGACTCGTCGATCCGATATTTGAAGCCGTCACCGAAAGTGGCGCATCATCGCCCCAGCCGTCGGAACCAAACACCTACGTCGTCGACGTGGACGGTGTAGCGAAACTCCCCCTACTTGGCGAACTGAGCCTTAAAAGCCTTACCGTCAGGCAAGCTGAAGAACTTCTCTCGAAAGAATACGCCAAATATTATAAACAGCCTTACGTACTCATCTCCTTGATGAATAAGCGCGTTGTTGTATTGGGTGCGCCTGGCGGACAGGTGATCCCGCTGAGTCATGAGAATATGAAGCTCACCGAAGTGCTTGCCCTTGCGGGCGGATTGAATCAGGAGGCCAACGCCACCAACATACGCGTACTCCGCGACCGCGAAGTGTTCCTCGCTGACCTCAGTACCATCGATGGTTATCTCAAGAACGATCTTATCATCCAACCTGGCGACATTATCTACATCGAGCCAGTACGAAAGCCTTTCTCCGAGGGACTCCGCGATTACGGTCCGCTGTTGAGTATGATTACAAGCATCGGAACACTGATTGTTGTAATTTTGCGTCTGAACCCCTGATCGTCCCATCCTTGGAGCACCACGAAACCATACCGACGCAAAGTCCTCATGACACGATAGACTTCAACAAATTGCTCATCATCATCCGGAGCAAGTGGATATGGATTGCCTTGGTCATCATCGCGGTAAATGCCGCTGCATACCTGACGATCCGTTACACGAAGCCGTTGTATGAATCTGAATCCGAACTGAAGCTTGATGTCAAACAGGATGCTTCTGAACTCGGCATTAAGGAGATGGTTGACGACAAAAATCTGAACATCGTCTCCGGCGAGATCGAGATCATCCAGTCGAAATTGTTTCTCAGTCGGGTAGCAAACGAGCCGGCATTTGCCGTAAGCTTCTTCAGCGTAGGACGATTTTTGAATGATGAACTCTTTCAGAACGGGCCGGCTTCGGTTACCCCGTTAACAACCGATCATTCCCTCTACAACGTCCCGATCCAGTTTGAGGAGAAAGGACCGGATGCGTTCTCACTCCAGCTGCCGAACGGAAAAGAGTTCAAGGGAACATACAACAACCCGCTGCGGATTGGCGACCTTGAACTACTTTTGAAACGAAATGCCGGTTTTGTAAAGGGCCAGGAGATCGGATACTTCTTTGTCATCAACGGCCGTGATGCGCTGCTGAATTACCTCCGCAGGAACCTCACGGCGGAGCCCCTCAACTTTAAAGCCAACACGATCCGAATTGCATTTAGGGATAATAACCCATTCAAGGCGCAGGCCGTGCTCAACAAGATCGACACACTTTATTTACAGTACAGCAACGAACAAAAGAACCTCGCCAACAAACAGAAGATCGACTGGCTTACCGAAGAACTCGACCGGATCGAAAAGCGCATGGACGACTACGAAACGTATTTTGAGGACTTTACACTCAGGAACAGGACCAATGATCTGGATGAAGACCTCAAGAAGACGATCGAAGGGATCAACGTCATCGACTCACAGCGCTATGAAGTGTCGCGCAGAATCCGCGAAATGGACCGCCTGTTGAACGGCATCGACAACGACATTCGTTTCTATTCGGCTACATTGAACGCTGTCCTCCCCGCCGCGTTGCAGAACGATCTGACTAAACTCGAAAACCTGCGGACAACGATGGACAGGCTGAAGTTATCGCACAGCGAGATCACGTTTGTCTACCGCCAGAAGCAGAATGAGATCGCTACACTTGAAACGAAATTGAAAGAGCAACTAACTGTCCTGCGGGGTGATTGGATAAAACGTTTAGAGGATCTCGACCGAAGAAAGGCCGTATTGGAGAGCGAATTCGCCGGCTTGCCTGACAAGAATACCGAATTCACGAAACATCAGCGCTTCTATAAACTCTACGAGCAGTTTTACCTCTTACTGATGGAATCTAAGTCGGAATTCGAAATAGCGCAGGCGGGAAGCACACCGGACTTTAAAATACTCTCGCCAGCCACGTTGAGCATGACACCCATTTCACCCAACAAATGGATGGTCGCCGGTGCAGGCGCCGTGGTCAGCCTTGTGTTAAGCTTTCTGCTGGTTGGTATCCTTTACCTCGCCAATAACAAAATCACCGGAATGTATGAACTCGACCGCCCGGGTTCTGCTCCTCTTCTGGGAACGATCCCGTTATCCCGTCACGCTACGGGCGGTCTTCACGTGCTGGACTACCCACGCTCCATGGTGAGCGAAGCAATCCGGACGTTGAGAACCAACCTGGAATTCTTCAATGCCGGGTCAGAGCGCAAAGTCATTGCCATCTCTTCAACCGTTTCTGGCGAAGGTAAATCATTCATCGCATTGAATCTCGGTGGAATACTCACGCTCTCTAACAAGCGCGTCATACTGCTGGACCTCGATATGCGCAAGGCCAAGAGCAATGGTTCCGACAATGCCAAGGGCGTCAGTACGGTCCTGATACAGAAGAATAACTGGAAAGACTGTATTGTGAAAACGCCGCTCGAAAATTTTGAGATGATCCCGGCCGGACCGCATCCTCCGAACCCATCGGAGCTGTTGATGAACGGATCGTTTTCCAACTTGATCAACGAACTCCGGCGCGAATATGACTACGTACTCCTCGACACTCCACCGGTCGGGTTGGTGACCGACGGCATAATGGCAATGAAGCACGCTGACGTCTCAATCTATGTGTTCCGCGCCAATTACTCAAAGCGTGAATTCCTGCACAACCTGCGGCGCATCATCAACATCAACAAATTCCAAAACATCACCACGCTTCTTAATGCCGTCCCGATGGTGGGAAAAACTTACGGCTACGGTTATTATGACGAGAGCACCAAGCCTCGTAAATTGAACTCAGTATTCAAATCCTAAAGGGGGTGAGTTGGTTTCGAAAATCAAGGGTTGACCTTCCGTTGAAGGTGGATATTCATTCACACCTTCTTCCGGGCATTGACGACGGATCACAAAGCATGGAGGAGACGCTTTCCCTGGTGAAGGCGTTTTATGAACTCGGTTATCGCAAACTGGTAACTACGCCACACGTTATGAGCGATATTTACCGGAACACACCCGCCATTATTTCCGGAAAACTTACTGATGTGAGGCATGCTTTATCAGACGCATCAATCGAAGTTGACATAGAAGCTGCGGCTGAGTATTACCTCGACGAAAGCCTCATCAGCGCCGTTCACTCCGACGAACCGCTCCTCACCTTTGGTGATCGTTACCTGCTCTTTGAAACCAATTTTCTATCAGAACCACTTCATCTGAAGGAATTCATCTTCCAGGCGTCCACGCGGGGATATAAGCTTATCCTGGCCCATCCGGAGCGTTATGCATATCTCCATCACGATATGGATAAGGTGGAGGACCTGCTCAACCGAGGCGTTCAGTTCCAGATAAATATTAGCTCAATTACCGGGCTCTACTCCAAGCCCGTCAGGCAACTGGCCGTCAGACTCATCGAGAAAGGCTGGGTACATTGGCTAGGAAGCGATTGTCATCAGGCACATCATGTTGAATTAATTCGCGAAGCGCTTTCCTCAAAATACATGAAGAAAGCGTTAAATTTACCCCTGTTGAACAACTCCTTACAATGATCGCGGTCACTGGTGCTAACGGCCTGCTGGGTAGTTTTATCGTAAGAAAACTGCGCGCACTGGATCAACCGTTTGTTGCCATCAAACGCAAGTCGAGTGACCTTTCACTGCTCAATGATATTCAGGATTGCATCACCTGGCGTGAGGCCGACATCCTTGATCCCGTTGCGTTGGACGAAGCACTCCGGGGTGTGACACAAGTGATTCATGCAGCCGCCATGGTGTCCTACAATCCAAGGGCAGCTGCTTCTCTCTATAAGATCAATGTGTTGGGAACGCGCAACGTCGTTAACGCCTGCCTGCACAACGAAGTGAAGAAACTGGTTCACATCAGTTCCGTAGCGGCACTAGGCCGGCTCAAGGGAATGAAGCAGATAGACGAGCATCAAAAATGGACGGAAAACGCAGCCAATAGTACATACGGCGAAACCAAATATTTGGCGGAGCTGGAGGTCTTCAGGGGACATGAGGAAGGCCTCGATATCACCATCCTCAATCCCTCTGTCATTCTTGCACCAGCCGACTGGAACAAAAGTAGCGCCAAACTCTTCAAATATGTTTGGGATGAGAGGCCGTTCTACGTAGATACCCACCTGAACTACGTAGATGTACGCGACGTTGCTGACGCGGCTTGCAGGTTACTTACGTCCGATTTTCCAGGCGAACGGTTCATCGTCAATGCGGGCGTAATTTCGCTCAATGAGTTCCTGAAAAGAACAGCCGTCAGATTCCGCAAGCGCTCACCCCGAATCAAACTGAACCGCTTTTTCCTGAGGATAATTGCCTGGCTGGAAACTCACCGATCACGCCTGGTCGGAGCCGAACCGCTGATCACCCGGGAGACTGCCAGATTAGCAGGGACAGAATTTCTGTATAACAGCGAAAAGATCAAAAAACACCTGCAGCTCGATTTCCAAACGATTGATGAAACATTGGAATGGTGCTGCAAATATTACCTCGACCGGTTTGCCCTGAAAAAATGAGGACAAATCCGATTACCTTTGTAGAGTTTTTACCTATTTTAGGAAAACCTTTTTAGCCGAATGTCGAGAGAATACCGCAAAAGAGAAGAGGAAAACGAGCTGATCAAGAGATTTGAAGACCACCTTCGGAGGAAAAACACAGAATTTTTTGACCTTGACGCCTACGAGGAAATAATCGACTACTATATGGCCAGGGGAAAGCATAAACGTGCACTCCAGGCCGTAAGTCAGGCAATTAGTCAATACCCGTTTTCAACCGAATTGATCGTCGTCAAGGCACAGATCCTCACCAACCTCGAGGACTACGAACAAGCGATCGAGTTGCTGGAAAAGGCTCATTCGCTGCAGCCGAACGACCCGGAAATATTTATCACTAAAGGCTCGATCAACTCGCTCCAGGGCAATCACCATGAAGCAATCCGCAATTATGAACGAGCCCTGGCGTTAGCCGAAGACAAAGACGAAGTATATTACAACATCGGCCTGGCTCACCAGAGCATGGAAGATTATAATAGCGCAATCGAGGCCTACAAGAGCGCCATTGAAGCCAATATCAGCCACGATGGCGCACTCTATGAACTCGCGTACTGCCTGGACCTGACGGGTCAACTGGACAGCAGTGTTGCCTACTACCAGAAATTCATCGACGAAGATCCATACTCTTCTGCGGCGTGGTACAACCTCGGAATCGTCTACAACAAGCTTGAGAAGTTCGAGGAAGCGCTCAGAGCATACGACTATGCGATCACGATCGACGAAGGTTTCGCGTCGGCGTGGTTCAACATGGGCAACACGTATATGAACCTCCAGCAGCATACCAAAGCCCTGGATGCGTTTAAAAAAACCGTTGAACTCGAAGGCCCCAGCCCTGAAGTTTACTGTTGCATCGGTGCTGCCTATGAGGCACTTGAACAATATGAACTCGGCCTGAAGTACTTTCAAAAGGCCACCAAACTTGACACCCTTTACGATGAAGCCTGGTATGGAGCCGGAGCTTGTCTGGAGAAACTGGAACGCTGGCACCAGGCGCTTCATTTTTATAACAAGGCGTTAAAACTTCACCCGGAAAACGCCGAGTACTGGAAGGCCGTGGCTCACGCCGAGTTTAAAATCGGTAACACCATCTCAAGCATCGACGCCTATGAAGAATCGAGCAAGCTCGATCCCGAAGACAAGGAGATTTGGTTAAACTGGTCATTTATCTATTACGAGCAGGGCGACTATATTAAGGCCACCGACGTGCTGGCCGAAGGATTTGAACACATCTCTGACGATCCTGAACTGTTCTACAGGATGACAGTATATCTCATAGAGGGGGGTCGATTTAAAGAAGCATTCAACTATTTGGAAAA
>CAZIAG010000130.1:0-9228 GCA_964537375.1 uncultured Roseivirgaceae bacterium | reverse complement strand
CTGTAAATGGTCCTGTCAAAGCCCACGATAAATATCCTCTCCCGGTGCTGAGGAACAAAATGCTGACCATCAAGAACCTCGGCATGCACGCTGTAGTCCAAAGATTCAAGGGTCTCCCTGATCACGCGGAAGGTATTGCCGCCATCATGAGACCTTAGGTTCTTCACATTTTCCAAAAGAAACGCCTTTGGTCGCTTCTCTGCCAGGATACGCTTTATGTCAAAGAAAAGCGTTCCCTGAGTCTCATCCTGGAAGCCGTGCGCCCGTCCCAGGCTGTTCTTCTTGGACACGCCGGCGATCGAAAACGGCTGGCATGGAAAACCTGCCAAAAGAATATCGTGGTCCGGAATCTCCTTTTCGTTGATCTTCGTTATATCCCCGAAGGGCACTTCACCGAAGTTGGCCTCATAGGTCTTCTGGGCAAAGTAGTTCCATTCGGAAGTAAAGACGCACTTGCCTCCGAGGTTGTGGAATGCCAGGCGCATTCCTCCAATTCCGGCGAAGAGATCAATGAATTTGAACTTCGGATTCTTGTTGGGGGGGAATGGAATATTCCACTTGATTGGAAGGAAGCCCTGAAAGTACGGCTCCTCCACGACCGACGGGCTGATTTCCTGCGAATACTGGATGGCGCCGGGTTTGTAATGATGCGCAACACCATTCTGATTGTTCTGCAAGTAATGCGTCAAGTACGCCAGCCCAACTTGTTCAGGTTTAGTTACTTCAATTTTCAGTATCTTTCGAATGTCTGAATAGGCAATGTACTTAGGCATTCTGTCGTTGGCAGGTTAGTGGTTTTTCAAAGCTCAAATAAAGGCGAAAAAATTGACAACCTCTGTCAGCGCTCGCGTTCGAAATCTACAACAATATACGAAATAGATGGCAGACGTTCACGAACCGCACATCAGGAGTTACAACATGAGCCGGATCCGCTCGAAGGATTCGAAGCCCGAAATGATTGTGCGCCGGTTCCTCCATCGCCACGGATTCCGATTTCGCCTGCACGTCAAGAACCTACCAGGAAAACCTGACCTGGTCTTGAAGAAATACAAGACGGTGATTTTTGTTCACGGATGCTTCTGGCACGGGCATGAGGGATGTAAGTATTTTGTAGTGCCGAAGACCAGGACGGAGTGGTGGTTGAAGAAGATAGAACGCAATAAGACCAACGACGAAAAGAATATTTCGCTATTGTCTCTACAGGGATGGAATGTGATTCAAATTTGGGAATGTGAGCTGAAGGCGAATGCGGGCGTCCGTCTAATGCGAATGGCAGACCGACTACACAAATACCTCTGATATCAGATGTACACTTTGAAAGATCTCGTGCTCACCTTTTTGTCCCTCGGCAGATCTGTCATGTATGTCAAGGTATTACAGCGAAACAACAACAGCAAGAACCAAATCTATCTCGCGAGGGAATTCGGTACCTTGTATAATTTTCCTGTAGAGGAAATTAGGATAGATGATACTGATCGAGGCCGCGGAATAAACCCCCGATTCAAGACCGATCTTTCATTCTACTGGGTTGACGATTATGGAAGCTGTTTCAAAGCGCCAGAGGCAAAACTTGTATATTACCCGAATTATCCCGAAGTGCGCTTGTCAGGCTTCGCTAGAGGCAGTGCATGGTACCCAGAATTGATAACAGAACCCCTTCTCGGTCGGGTACTCTTCATCGGCGTAGGCGACGACAAGGACATTTTCGCTTACCTTGCGGCCCCAGATTCAGTGCTTGCCCGACAGTTCAGCGCATATCGATTTAAAGAAAAGGCAGGTGTCTTCTCGCGCATCTCCATCGAGAGCTTTCTAACAGACACTCGAACAACGCCAAGGCAAATCCTCATAGATAAGCTTCGGAGCATTCATCAAAAGGGATGGATAGAGTCAAAACGATTAACGTCAGATGGCTCGGTCATTTCCTGCAACGGACCGCCATGCGGGGGTTACACTCTGGAAGCCGAATTTGGAATCACGCCAAACTCAAAATCGGCACCCGATTTTATGGGCTGGGAAATCAAACAATTTCGCGTCCAGCGATTTGATCGGTTAGAAAATGCGCGGATTACGTTGATGACTCCAGAACCAACGGGCGGATTTTATCGAGATGAGGGCCCGAGAGCATTTGTCGAGAGATTTGGATATCCGGATCGGCGGGGACGCACAGGTCGTCGGAATTTCGGGGGGATTCACAAAGTGAACTTAGCAACAAGGACCACAGGTTTGACAATGGCCCTGATAGGTTATGATCCAGCTTCAAAGACGATCACAGATGCCGGAGGCTATGTCGCCCTCCTAGATGACGTTGGTATTGAAGCGGCTACGTGGTCTTTCGAGAAATTGCTCCGTCACTGGCTCAAGAAACATTCAAGCGCATGCTACGTCCCTTCAATTAAGCGTACTGAAGGCACAACGGCCTACGCATATGGAAATCAGGTCTTGCTGTGCGAAGGGACCGAGTTTGGCCTGTTCCTTCAGCAACTGACCCAAGGCAATATTTGGCTAGATCCGGCCCTACAATTTTTTAAGTCTGCCGCTGACGGCAAAAACAAGTTGAGAAATCAAATCAGAATTAGGGTACGCGACATAGCGAGTCTTTACCATTACAGCGAAACTATAACTCTTTAAGTGTTTCATGCAACATGCGTCCTCGCCTCGCTCAACCTTCGACGAGCGTAGGGGCAGCAACTCTAAAAATAGGCGCTTGATTGATCCCCTGTGCCAATATCGTTGCAGGTTCAGTACGCCCTCCAATGATATATACTAACGCGAAGAATCAAATGAACTTGGATCGATTCTTTTACGGAAACTATTTTTTCGAGAAAGGTAATTGATATCGCCAATGCCCCTGCTGAGAAAGGGAGGTACTGTTTTCCTATTCGGATCGTAAACTCGCCGTACTGAAAAATCAATTCCAGACGGTGCATTTAAGTTGCTCAAGTCGTACCCCTTAGGGCTCAAGACAAAGATCGGCGAGGAAGCCCCGGCTGTAAAGAGTCCATTTCCCAGGATCGAGTTCCTCAACTACCTGTCGGCTTACAACAATAACCTCCTCACCTTTGCCAAACCAACACCAAATCGCGGTCGACGCAACCGATGAAAACTTTCAGAAGCTGTTCGCGAAGTTTGTCTATGAGGAAGCCGAAGTAATGACGCCGGCATCCGTGGCAGAGCCGAGACTTATTTGTGGCGAGGTGGAAACCCGATTATTTGTAGATGATGTTGAAAAGGTAGCGCGGTCTATCGATGAACACGAGGTCAAGCCTCTATTCCCCGAGAATTAACTTGCCGCGGCCTTCCGCGAATAACCATCTCTACGTAAAAGGAAAACCCAGCCCCACGCGTCGCTGTACCAATCCAAACACTCATCACGCGTCCCCCAACGGAAACGTGAAACGCCGGCCTATGGGATCGTCCATGGCCAAAAAATTCCGCAGGAAGCGCCGCCCCAAAAAAAATCTTACAATACAACCAATTCGATTATATATAATCCGCCGTCTGGTGTTACTTTATGATTGGAAACATTAGAAAACATTGAAACCAAGTAAGCCATGACGACCCTCAAAACGGAACCCAGATCCAACCCGAACTTCGGCGACAATGAGTCCTTGGTGGTTTACCTGATCGGGGAAGAACTGAAGTCCAGGAAGTTTTTCCGGGTCCTCGGCGAGGCGGGACTGGAGGATTGCCCCTACCAACCTCACCTGGACCCTGTGATCATGCGCCTCCTCGGCCTGGATGACAATGATGACGAGGTGGTGGATTGGTATGACGAGATCATGGAAAAGATGGCCCAAAAGATCGAACCGGACCGGAAGGCGGTTGAGGCGGCGGCCAGCGAGGTGTTGAGCTTGCTCAAAAAGCGAAGCACAAAGTCTTAGTCCGAAGCCAGGACCCGGATCACGACAAGGCCGTCTATGGCGGGTTGAGACGGGGAGGCGGGAGTGCAGCTTCGATCATGGATCCCACGGCCTTTTCCTGGGTATCCCGCGTCCGCCCCTTCGACCACGCCCTCCCTTCTATATGCCAAGAACGGCGCACAGGCCGGTGCTCAAGATCTGCTCTAACAACTTCTGCTTCTGGATTCTGTCTTCTTCATAGGTTGAAAATTACCTTCATAATCAACCTGGGCCAGCTGCGTACGGTTTTCGTCATATTCTAAAGAATGACGACTACTCATCTCCATACTCTCCCATGCCTGTTTTCAGGTGCGCGGCGCATCACGAGGTGTCGCAAAAAAGTTGTCATTCGGGGATGGGTCGTATACCCACGAGCGAGCAAGACCTGCAATGACCTTTCAAAGAAATTTTGAAACGGAATCAGGTTTTCCCTCATGAATCCAACCCCCAAGCTGGCCTTTCTGTTCCCCCAGAGACCTGGCCTCGAGCGGCGATTTCAGCTCCTCCTGCCCGCTTCCTGAGCAACGCCACTTCTTTAATTAGAATTCTTCTAAATAAGCTTGTAAACCTGGTCATTTCATGCTAAGATTGCGCTTTATTTAGACTAGTTCTAAAAGATCCTCCTGGGTTTGTCCGGCCAAATCGATCGCATGAAAATTCTAACGCTGTCATTATTAATAGGAGTCACCAGTCTCTGCACAGCCCAGGGGCAGGAGCGTATTATTACAGCCGGCAGCGCGGTAACGGAAATCGTCTGCGCCCTGGGCGACTGCGACAAGATCATCGCCGCCGACCGGACCTCCCTCTACCCCGCCGAAATCCAGAAACTCCCCTCCATCGGATACCGAAACGCCATCAGCGCCGAGGGCATCCTCAGCCTCAAGCCAACCATGGTCATCGCCGAGGACGACCACATCGACCCGGCCGTATTACAACAACTATCGGGAACATCCGTCAAGCTCGTCGTCATCGACCGCAAGTACAACTTCGAAGACACGCGCAAAACCATTCAACAGGTAGCCGCGGCGTTGGATCGCCAGCTTGAAGGCAACCGACTCATCGCCAAAATCGAAAACAACCTCGCCGAAGCAAAGGCATTGTTGGAGAAAAAAACTTCCACGCCCAAGGTGGTCTGCATCTTCAACCGCGGCACGGCTACCGTCAGCGCCGGCGGGAAAGACACCTTCGCGGAGATTCTCAAATACGCTGGTGCACAAAACGCCTTCTCCAACATCGAAGGCTATAAACCCCTGAACACGGAAGCGCTCATCGCCGCTAACCCCGACTATGTATTGATGGTCTCCACCGGCTACGAAAGCCTGGGCGGAATGGACGGCGTATTGAAACTTCCCGGCATTGCTCTCACCACGGCAGGCAAGAAGAAACAAGTCATCGCCATAGAAACCCTCAAACTCACCAACTTCGGTCCCCGTATGGGCGAAGCGGTAAAGGAACTGGTCCTTCAACTTCATCCTGAACTCAAGGACAAATAACAAATAATGGAGATCGCATTCACCTTACTCAGCAGTAAGAAGAACGCCCTGACCCTCGTCGGTCTCGGTGCGCTGCTGGTGTTGACGATGCTCATCTCTCTCTCCGTAGGCGCGGTAAGCATTCCCGTGAAAGAGGCTACCGTCATCCTGTTGCAAAAGATCGGCCTGTTCTCCGGTGCTGTGATCGATGAGACTCAATCCATCGTCCTCACCACCATCCGCCTGCCGCGTGTCTTGATGACGTTGCTCATCGGCGCCGCCCTCGGTGTCAGCGGTGCGGCATTGCAGGGCCTGTTCAGGAATCCATTGGTTGAACCGAGCCTCATCGGTGTGTCGGGTGGCTCCGCTGCCGCGGTCGTCGCGGTGATCGTCTTTGGCACCGCCGTGCTGCCTGCCCTTCCTCTTTGGCTTTACAATTCGCTCATCTCCATCGTCGCCTTCGCCGGTGGAAGCATCGCCACGTTTCTCGTGTTGCGTTTCAGCATGACCTCCGGTCGCACGCACATCGCCGTGCTGGTCTTGATCGGTGTGGCCGTGAACGCATTGACCGGCGCTTTGATCGGGTTGGCTGTCTTTTATGCCGATGAAAATCAGCTTAGCACGTTTATGTTCTGGACTCTGGGCGACCTCGGCGGTGCTGCCTGGGAAAAACTTCAGTTCGGTGCACCGATCCTCCTCGTCGCTACCCTTGGCCTTTTGTTCTTTGCCCAGCCCCTGAACGCGTTAGCCCTTGGTGAGTCGGATGCCTATCACATGGGTGTCAACGTCGAGCAGGTGAAGCGTGCGATGATCCTCTTGTCGGCGCTGGCCGTAGGCGTGAGTGTTTCCCTGGCGGGGATCATCGGCTTCATCGGGCTGATCGTTCCCCATATCATAAGGACCCTGTTTCACGCGGATAACCACCTGGTGCTTCCCGCCTCGGCGATCGGGGGAGCGTGGGTGTTGTTGGTCGCCGATATCATTGCGCGCACCGTGGTGAGTCCCGCCGAACTTCCCATCGGCGTGGTGACCGCCCTCATCGGTTCGCCTTTCTTCATAATGCTGTTGTTGAAAGCCAAACAAAAGCACGAGATCTGATGTACGAAGCCATCGACATATCATTCAAGGCGGGAGACCGGCACATTCTCAGGAATGTGAACCTGTCTATTGAACCCGGACAGTTCACCGCCGTCGTGGGGCCTAACGGTGCCGGCAAGAGTTCGCTGCTGAAGATCATGAGCAACGAACAACGTCGCTATTCCGGCAAGGTGATGGTGAACGGTTCTCTCATTGGCGACTACAACGCCAGGGAACTCTCCCGCATTCGGGCCGTGATGGCACAGCACTCCAATCTCCAGTTTGCCTTCACCGCGCGGGAAGTCGTGGAGCTCGCCCGTCATGCCCACATGACTACACGGAGTGAGAACAACCGCATCCTTGAAGAGGTGATCGACCTTACCGGCATCGGCCACTTCGCGGAAAGGAATTACCTCACCTTGTCAGGTGGCGAGAAGCAGCGTGTACAACTCGCCCGTATCCTGGCGCAGGTGTGGGACGAAACCGTCTTTCCAAAGTACATCCTGCTTGACGAACCGACGTCGAGCATGGACATCGCCCAGCAACAATACATGTTCTCTATTGTGAAGCAGATCTGTTCGCGGAACATCGGCGTGCTGGCCATTGTGCACGACCTCAACCTTGCCGCGCAGTACGCCGACCACATCTGTATGCTCAGCGGTGGCGAGGTGGTGAGTTCAGGAGCGACACTGGAGGTCTTCACCAAACCCAACATCGAGGAGACGTTCTGCTGCAAAGTGAACATCTACCACGATCCCTGCAACAACTGTCCGTTTATCATTACGGAGAACGGCAACCTCGCATCAAACCAAATCGCGGTCACTAAATAAATGAATATGAACACAGCCATAGATACTTTATCGTTGAAGCAAGCCTGGCTTGGAGTCCAGAAAGCGAAACCGGGCATCCGCATCCGGGATGCCGCAGCGGCCATTGGTTGCAGCGAAGCCGAACTGCTCGCCACTACGGTGGGAGAATATTCTGTGAAACTTGAAGGTGACTGGAAGAAACTGCTCAGCCGTCTGCCGGAACTCGGTCGGGTGATGGCGCTTACGCGGAACGACAGCTGCGTCCTCGAGCACAAGGGTCCGTTCCAACGGATCGACATCATCGATGCCGGTCCCCATTCGATGGCGACCGTGATTGGTCCTATCGAGTCCCGCGTATTCTTTGCCGCCTGGAAGTTTGGTTTCGCCGTGAAGCAAGAGACTCCGCGCGGACTACAACAGAGTCTGCAATTCTTCGACGGTTCCGGCACCGCGATTATGAAGGTGTTTCTCCAGGAAGCTACTTCCAACCGGAAGGGCAGCAACCAGGAAGCGTTTGACCAGATAGTGCGCGACTTCACCGCCCCTGATCAATCAACACAACTCGACGTTCAGCCGATAGCGGACTCCGCGACGCTGCCCATCGATGAAGTTGACGCAAGCGGCTTGCTCACGGAATGGGCCGCCTTGAAAGATACGCACGACTTCTTTGGCATGCTGCGCAAATACAAGGTGAACCGCCTCGACGCCGTTCGCCTCGCCAAAGGAGAATTCACCTATGAAGTTGACAAGAGCGCACTGCGTATTCTGTTGGAAAAAGCGGCCGAGACTAAACTCCCGATCATGGTGTTCGCCGGCAACCGGGGGAACATCCAGATCCACCAAGGCAAAGTGCAGACCATCCGCGTGATGGACACGTGGTTGAACATACTCGATCCCGACTTCAACATGCACTTGCGTGAAGACCATGTTGACACCGCCTGGGTGGTGAGAAAACCCACCACTGATGGAGACGTTAC
This sequence comes from uncultured Roseivirgaceae bacterium, assembly GCA_964537375.1. Taxonomy (GTDB): domain Bacteria; phylum Bacteroidota; class Bacteroidia; order Cytophagales; family Cyclobacteriaceae; genus Chryseosolibacter. The sequence goes on along the minus strand of CAZIAG010000130.1, from coordinate 994 downwards.
CGGTATTGAAGTGTTCGACAAGAACAAGGAGATGATCGTCCAGTTTTTCGGACTTCGGAAACCGGGCATCAGCGAGCTGGAGAAATGGAGAGACCTTGTGAACGAACTTCCGCGTGCCTGACATGAGAAACTTCGTTGCCGTTGCTCTTTTATTATTACCCTTACTTACTCATGCACAAGACGACTCCCTGAAGACGTACGCGCTCCAGGAGGTGATCATCACGGGCGAGATCGAACCGCAGTCGGTGGAGCAATCCGTGTACAACGTCCGCACCATCCCGATGGAGCGTTTACAATGGCGTGGCGCCACGCGTCTCCAGGATGTATTGAACACGGAGTTGAACATCCGCTTCTCGCAGGACGCTGCTGTGGGTGGATCGAACATCTCGATGATGGGATTGCCGGGGCAGAACGTGAAAGTGCTCATCGATGGTGTACCCGTCATCGGAAGGCAGGGCGTCGGGAACGAGATCAACATAAACCAATTAAACGCCGCATCCATTGAGCGCGTCGAGATTGTCGAGGGACCGATGGCCGTCATCTACGGTGCCGACGCACTGGCGGGTGTGATCAACATCATCACGAAAAAGTCCAGCGAGGAAAAACTTTCGCTCTCCGCAACGGTGCAAGATGAGTCCGCCGGCGATGAATACAGTCTTTCCAAAGGACTTCACAGTCAGAACCTCCAGGTGGGTTCGTCCATGAACAAGTTCTATTTCCTGGGAAGTTTGAATCACAACAAGTTCGGCGGCTGGACGGGTGATTCTACCGGTCGCGAAAAAACGTGGCACCCGAAGAACCAATGGATGGGCGGCGGCACGTTCGGGTTCCGCAACGACAAGTTGAATGCCTATTACCGCGCAGACTACCTGCACGAAAAGATCTACAACCCGGCACAGTTCATCGGCAACGAAGCTATCGACAAGAATTACTTCACCCAAAGGCTGATGCACCAGGTGCAGTTGACGAACCGTTTTTCCGATAGGCTGAACTT
>CAZIAG010000129.1:3635-9283 GCA_964537375.1 uncultured Roseivirgaceae bacterium | reverse complement strand
TGCAAGACGAAACGGGATTCGATGACGTCGTGCTGAAGCCCTTCGGAATTGCAGCAATCGAAGGTATGCTCTCGCGCTACTTTTCGTCGGTCGAGTCGGAGCCGGAACATCCTGAGACATTCGTTGATCCCGAACCGGACCTTTCAGACATCCGGGCCTTTGCCGTTGGCGACGAGGCGCTCTTTATCAGATTGGGCAACGAAATGCTCACAAACCATCGGAACCAACTCTCCAATTTCCGGAACTATATCGCGGCCCTGGATGCCGACGCATTGGCCGAATTGTGTCATCAAATGAAGTCGTTGTACAGCCAGCTGAAAGTTGAAAGCGTGGCGGAATCTCTGGCAACGATTGAAGTATTGGCCCGAAACGGAGACCACCCGCGTGCGATCGAAATGGCCAAAGAACTATCTCCTCAGTTAATGCGGATGATGGATCGTCTTGAGGATATCATGCGTCAATACCATAGTGTTTGATCTTGTTGTACAGAGTGGTTCGGTCAATATTCAGCAGTTTGGCCGCCTTGGTCTTGTTGTATTTATTTTCCCTCAACACCTTCTCGATCAAAGCCCGCTCCTGCCGCTCATGAATTTCCTTCAGGTTGGTTTCATCGCCGATGGCAGGTGTGGGTTCATTCGACATCACTGGCTCATTAAGTCCTTCCGGCAGATTGCCCACCTCTATGGTTGAGCCTTTACAAAGGAGTACGCTGCGTTTGATGATGTTCTTCAACTCCCGAAGATTCCCTGGCCATGCATACGACTTGAGCACATTAAGCGCATCAGAAGAAATCCCCTCGACCGACTTCTCCAACTCAACGGAAGCATCTTTGATGAAACTAGCCACGAACGTATCAAAGTCGCCCATACGTTCGCGAAGCGCAGGAACTTTGAGTTCAAATTCGTTCAACCGGTGAAAGAGGTCGTGCCGAAAGACACCTTTTCCAATAGCCTCGGCAAGCGGTTCATTCGTTGCCGCCAGGATACGCACGTCGACTTTGATCTCTCTTTCACTGCCCACCGGACGAATAGTCCTTTCTTCAATAGCGCGCAGGAGTTTTATCTGCGCGCTGTATGGCAGATTCCCGACCTCGTCAAGAAAGATGGTACCTCCATGCGCTGCCTCGAACAACCCCTTCTTGTCAGTCGCGGCGCCGGTGAACGATCCCTTCACGTGCCCGAACAATTCGCTCGATGCCAACTCCTCCGACAGCGTACCACAATCAACTGCGACGAAAGGCTTATCCGCACGGCGGCTTTTCTTGTGGATCATGCGTGCCACCATCTCTTTCCCGGTGCCGCTCTCACCAGTAATTAATACGTTCATTTTCGTCGGCGCCACCATTTCCAGGTGTTCCCATAAGGCTACAGCGCCCTTGTCCTTACCGACCACAAAGCTGCGGTCAATGGAATCCTCAATCCTTTCCTCCTGGCCTGAAGATACCCCAGATTCAATTGCCTTTTCCACGACGCCAAGTAATTCATCGGGGTTCACAGGCTTTGTCACAAACTCGAATGCACCCAATCGTATCGACCGGATGGCCGTGCGAATGTCGGAGTAGTTCGTTATCAAAATAAAAGGTGTGGCGATCCCCTTTTGCTTTAGCTGTTGAACGAAGGTGAGACCATCCAGGTCCGGCAGGCGAAAATCGGTTAGAATCAGGTCGAAGGTTTGCTCCCTAAGAATTGTCAATGCCGACTTTGCAGAGTGGACCGAGACAGCAGCGTACTCCTTCTTCTCCAGAAATGCACGCAGCATCGAGTTGAACGTCGGATCATCATCAACGATCAGGATCTTCTTCATCGCGAAAATATACCACTATCAGCCGGCGTGCGCAATGCCCTTGGCATTGAACGGTAGGTTCTGGTCACGCCGTACGAACGCCTCTTTAGAAGTCAAGCCTCCCCGCAGCCCGGCAACCATGAGACGTTTGCTTCAATGGCAAGTATTTTTTCCATCAATAGCATGACGCATCCGGCAACAAAAAGCAAAAGAAAAAGTGCAGGCAAGCGCCAGGGCAAAATCGAAATCCGGGACGATCTTCGTGACGGGTCGCAAGGACGCGACCTATCTTACCTGAGCGAAATGCCGCAGATGGGCGGATATGAAGGCGTAAAAGCCGGCCTGCCAGGTTCAGACAAAGGACAACCCCAATCATGACCTGTCGCGCGAAAAGCGGTCCAGCTATAGTTCCGATAAACGGTGAATCCCGACCGGCGGTCAAATCCTATCACGACGCTACTCGAACCGTCCCGGTTATGTTAGCTGATGCTGCCCTAATCCGACTATTGCCCGACCAGAATGTTTTACGGTCAACCCACCGGACACTACGCATTACGCCTGACTTTCCGCCGTCCCTCCCGTACAAACTTCGAACGCGTGAGTAGAACGCCTGATGGAGACTAGTCATTCTTGTTTCCAAAACTCTACACTCAAATGCAGTAGGTCAGCCATTAGCACTGATTATTCGCCCGAACAACTACTCCACGTGCCCGGTACTATTTTTTGCCGCGTAGCAAATTGGGAAATGGTTGCGTGATGGTGGAGTATCAGTTTAAAGAAGAAATCGACATCGAGCTGCCGGGCAATATCATACTCACCGGTGATTTGATCATTCCCGTCGATGCAGAAGCCATCGTCATTTTTGCCCACGGAAGCGGCAGTAGCCGTTTAAGTTCACGAAATCGATTTGTGGCACGAAAGCTTCATGAAGCCGGGTTCGCCACGTTATTGTTCGACCTCCTTACAATGCCCGAAGGTGAGGACTACCCGATGAGGTTTGACATTGCGTTATTGAGCGACCGCCTGGTTAGCGTCACGAAATGGTTAGAGAAAAAGCCAGGGTTCGATCTACCGATCGGCTACTTTGGAGCCAGCACCGGCGCAGCAGCGGCACTCAGTGCCACAGCTCGCCTGGGCGATGAGGTTAAAGCGATCGTCTCACGCGGGGGGAGACCAGACCTGGCGATGACTTCCCTTGCCCGTGTCGTTTCGCCGACACTGTTGATTGTTGGCAGCCTCGACGAGGCAGTAATACCGGCCAATCAAAAAGCATTAACCGCCATTCACGCCGAAAAGGACATGAGAATAGTCCCCGGTGCAACACATCTTTTTGAAGAACCTGGTAAGCTTGAAGTCGTCGCCCAACTCGCTGCGGAATGGTTCTCGAAATACCTCAAGTTCGCGCATGCGTAATCGGCATTGCACGAACATCACAACGACTACTTGCTACTTGGCACTCAAGCGCATTCTGACATGCCGGGCCGCCTCGGCCATAGTAGCGACCCAAAAGTTCTCTCGGTGTGTTTGAAGGTAAATCAGAAACTCGTTGTGCTTCTCCAACGGCACATTTATCGAGTGACCTCCCCCGACACCATGAAACAACACTACCAATAGCGCAGTCTCCGCACGCGCTTTCTCAGCCCATGAGATCAACTGATCGGCGCTGCTTTCGTCAGCTGAAACGCAGTAAACGTCATCCAAATTGACACTCTCGACCTTATTCAAGCGTGAAGCAACTCCTCTCAGCGCAATAAAGCGATCTTTTATTACCTCAACGAACGAGCCGTCGCCGGTAGACGTGTCACCACACGGATAAGCGAAAGTTCGTTCCGTTTTACCATCCAATGATTTCAGGAAGAGATTCGTCATATCGATCTCCCGGACAATGTCATCGGTAGAATATTTACTAAGGTCGTTACCGGGCGACACCCACGACCTTCCGGGTTTCGAACCATCGCAGGGATGATACCAGGTATGGTTACCCAGTTCGTGTCCATTTCGTGCAGCGCGTCTCCATTCTTCAATGCGATTTTGGCACCCGGGAAAATTAACCGACAAATAGAAAGTGGCTTTCAGCCCCAGTGAGTCCAAAACCGGGAGTGCATGGTCAAGGTGAACGTCCAGGGCATCGTCATAGGTAAGTACCACGGCGGCGCTTTTTCCAAACCAGAGCTCATCCGTTCCCTCGACCTGTGCTTCAAACGGCGAGGCCGGCAACCCTTCGGCGTTGTAGAAATTCACTTGCTCAGGATTGTCGGCCCAGGCATATCGAACATACACGGGATGGACAATTTGTTCGCTATGTAATACCACCTTATCGCCTTCAATCGTAGCATCGGCCGGAACGAAATGACGGTCTTCGTCGGCAAGTGTAAACCACTTTAGTGGCTGGCCATCCCGCGATACGAGACCTGACCCCACAGAGTTGAAATGCAAGACAACTTTGTTACCACTGCGTTTAGCTGAAATCAGGATCGGACCGGAGTGAACGACATCCTTTTCACCGTAGGCCACTTTTCGGGCAGCCAGGGCGAGTCGTTCACCAACGGGTTTTTTGTTTCCGGGATGGATATCGTTCCATTCACCGAGATCAATGGCTACTGCCATCGCCGTATTGGGCACATCAAGCGTCCTCCGTTGACGTTCACGCAGCACAGCCCATGCACTTTCCGAAGGTAAATAGTCAACTTCCATGAAATTGGGAAGCTGAACAAAGAGGAAGGGAAGTGTGCCCCGATTCCATTGGCTTCTCCAGTCCCGTATTAACGCGCGAAGCAATTCATCATACATACCCGGATTCCTCTCAACGTTGCTCTCACCCTGGTACCAAACAAATCCTTTAAGTGCATAATCGGTGATCGGCGCGATCATCCCGTTGAACAGTGCCGACGGTTGATGAATCAATGAAATACTTTCGATGGGTGAGTGCTCGCGTTCGAACACTTTACCGACGCGGTATTGCCAGTAGCCGGTCAGGTCGAGCGTATCACCCTTGGCCGTGAGATGGTACGGCTTATCCGGAACAAAACCCCCCCGGCCATTATAGTTGATCACGCGAACAGCAATGGTATTCTTTCCGGCCTTCAGTACGCCTGCCGGAATGTCGTAACGGCGTTGCGGATACTGATATGTCTTGTTTCCGACAAGTTTACCGTTGACGTAGACAAAGTCTGCGTCGACAATCCGGCCCATATTGAGTCGCACCGGGACGCCCACCATCGAAGATGGGACATCAATCTCACGTCGATACCACACTATTCCGTCGAGATCGCGAAGCCCCTGATCCTCCCAGTAGCCAGGTATGGCAATCGTGTTCCAGTCATCCGGAACGTAAGCAGGATCGTACCATGGCATCGGTCCATCCATTCCTGCGTCGCCTCTCCTGTGGGTTTCGATGGTCCTTCGAATGGCATCGGCCCTGCGGTTGACGTTGTTCACGTAAGCGGTGTCCTTGTTTTTTTGTATGATCGCGACCTTGTCCGGAAAAATGTTCAGCCCTCCTTCGCTGGTCCACGCTTCAATAGGCGTCCCCCCCACGCTTGTATTGATTATTCCGACCGGAACACGATACCGCTTATGAAGCTCCAGGGCACAGAAGTACCCGACAACCGAAAACTTCAGGATATCATCCCCAGTCGCCTTTATCCACTTTCCACCGGAAAGTTTTCGGGCGGGACCGATAAGCACTGGATTGTTGGGAACAACAAATTGCCTGATCTCCGGATGATTAGCCCGATCGATATCGGCGCGATAGCGATCCTGGTGCAATTCGAGGTAATGCACCATGTTCGACTGTCCGGCGCAGAGCCATACGTCACCAACGAGAATATCTTCAATGGTAATCTTTTGCTGTTCGCCCTCGATTA
>CAZIAG010000129.1:0-3625 GCA_964537375.1 uncultured Roseivirgaceae bacterium | reverse complement strand
GTTGTACGGTCCTCCCGCGGGCAACGGCGCCAACGACACACTCCATTTCCCATCCTTTCCGGTTGTAGCACGATAACGCTTGCCACGAAACGTGACACGTATCTCTTCGTTTTCATTCGCCCATCCCCACACCTTGACTTTCGCGTCGCGTTGAATGACCATGCCATCGCTGACGAGTGCTGGGAGACGTAGTTGACACATTGCCGGGGGGGCACACAAGAAAAGGAGAGCAATTACAGAGAAAGACTTATGCAATTTCATATCACGTGTTGCAGAAACGATCCAATGAAACTAAAGTAGGGAAAAGCGCTAAATGTTGAACTATGCAACAACGGTTGCATTAGTTGCAAACCGCTGTTTGCGTTGACATGAGGTCAAAAAATGAACGTTTGGCTTTGTTTCTTATCGGCCTCGAAAGAAATACATTTCCGGGCGTAGCCTACATCCTCAAATTGGAAATCTCCAACCCTTTCGCAAAAGGTTGTTCATAAAACCGCTTTCCAGTCGCCTTGTAAAGGGCATTTGCAAGCGCTGCAAAAATTGGGGGAAACAACGGTTCGCCCAGACCCGTGGGATCGTGATCATTCTTCACAAAATGAACCTCAATGGATTCAGGCGCCTCCTTCTGACGGATCATTCTGTACTTGTCAAAATTGTTCTTTTGCGGAACGCCGTCCAAAAAGGTCATTTCACCGTACAACGCATTGCCTATTCCGTCTATGATCCCGCCCTCGCCCATATTCGCCGCCGCATCCGGGTTGATGACAATTCCACAATCAACCGCAGCGAATACTTTCTTCACAACCGGTTGACTATTCTCAATCACCAAATCCAATACTTGCGCCACATAACTGTTGTGACAGAAGTAGGCCGACACACCGCGATGAACTCCGCCTGATCCGTTGTTCCACCCGGACTTTTCCCGTACCAACTTCAGCACACCGGCATACCGGTCGGGATCGTAGTCGTTGTTAGAACCCACCGGATTGTGCTTGGCTCGTTTCAGGAGTTCCAGTCGGAATTCAATCGGATCCTTTCCTGCTAATTCAGCAACTTCATCGAGGAACGACTGCTCCGCCCCTGCAATAAAATTCGATCGGGGCGCTCGGAATGCACCGATCGTAATGTTGGAATCCAACGCCCATCCTTCAGCGAGATAATTCTCGACCGCCCCCGCAGGGAAACGGTTGGGATGAACGGGATGTTCAGGAATGCCGCCCCCTTTCACATGGAAAGCAATAAGGTTGTTGTCCTTGTCGAGCGCCGCGCGATAAGTAGCCGTGTACGTCGGACGATAGATTCCATAGGTCATGTCGTCTTCACGAGTGTAGACCAGCTTGACCGGTGCTTTCATCTTCTGGGAAATGACCGCGGCTTCTACCAAGTGGTGTCCGTAAGCGCGTTGCCCGAACCCTCCACCCATTCTGGCCAGTCGAATATGAATTTTGCCTTCGGGCAAACCAAGCCTGGCCGAAAGCGTACGTCTCACAAACTCGGGTGCTTGTATGGGGGCATAGAGTTCTGCCTTGTCTTCCATCACGTGAGCGAACGCGTTGACTGGCTCCATACAATTGTGGGCCAGGTATGGGGCAGTGTAGGTCCGCTCGATAACCCGCGCCGCTTTCTTGAAGGCCGTTTCGGGATCACCATCCTTTCGCAGCACCTGGGCCGGCTTCTTCGACATCTCTTCCATAACGGCACGGTGCCGATTGGTACTTTCCAACGCGCCCGGTATGCGCATAGTTTGCTTGCCCCCCCAACCATCCACCACAATCTGCCGATCGGCGACGTTCTCCCATTCAATCTTCAGCGCCTTGCGGGCGTTCATTACCTCCCAGGTGGTATTTCCAACAACCACAACATGATCCGTAAACGAAGCGGTGTCGAAGGCATTCCATTCGTAGTCGTCTTCCAGAGACTTTACCACAAACACGTCCCGAATGCCAGGCATGGACCGCGCCTCCACATCGTCGACCGACTTCACCTTCAGCCCGAATGCCGGAGGATGAGCAATCATGGCGATCAGCATGTCGTCTGTTTTGTAGTCAATGGTAAACAACGGCTTGCCCGTGACGATATTCCTGCCTTCTACATTCTTTTTTGACGTCCCGATGATCCGGAAGGCGTTGATGTCTTTCAGTGGCACGTCTTCCGGGACGGACAATTCCGCGGCGGCAGACGCCATCTCGCCATAGCCGGCCTCGTTTCCCGTGGCTTTGTGATAGAGCATGCCGGCTTCTGTCGTGATCTCGTATGCCGGAACATTCCACGTCTTTGCCGCCGCTTCGATCAGCATTCGTCGTGCTGTGGCTCCCGCCGTGCGAAGCGGTTTCCAACCGAGTCGTATACCCTGGCTCCCTCCGGTGAATTGTCGTTCGAAACGCTCAGGAAAAAAATCCGCTTGTTCCACAATGACGTTTTTCCAGTCGATATCGAGTTCGTCGGCGAGGATCATCGGCATTGACGTCTTTACGTTCGAACCGAATTCCGGATTCGGCGAGAACAACGTAACCACCCCGTTGGCCCCGATCTTGATGTAGCTGTTGAGCTCAAACCACTCGTCGGGCATGGCCAACACCTCATCTGCCGAGGGTTTACATCCCGCAAGCCAGTTAAAGCTGAGCATCATTCCACCGCCGGCAAGTGCCGACACTTTGAGAAATGACCTCCGATTTATAATTGTTCTTACAAGCGTCATAACTGGAGGATTATGCGTTTAAGTTTTCCGCAGCGGTCTTTATGGCCTTCCTTATTCGAAGGTACGTCGCACAACGGCAGAGATTGCCATTCATTGCCGTCTTGATCTCGTCGTCCGTTGGGTCGGGATTGTTTTCGAGCAACGCTACGGCCGACATGATTTGTCCTGCCTGACAATACCCGCATTGTGCAACGTCGTGCTCGAGCCATGCTTGCTGAACGGGATGGTCGCCTTTCTCCGATAGACCTTCGATGGTCGTAACCTTCTTCCCCTCCACCTGGGAGACGGGAAGAACGCAGGAGCGCACGGCGTTGCCGTCGAGAAGAATGGTGCAGGCGCCGCACTGAGCGATCCCGCAACCATACTTGGTACCGACCAGGTCGAGATGATCGCGCAGCACCCATAACAAGGGAGTACGCGGATCGACATCCACGACCTGCTTCTTTCCGTTGACATTTAGGTTGATTTCTGCCATGGGCGGGTTTGTTTATGACATCTAGTTTACCATAAAAATGGCGGAACTCAAACGAATATACCGTGCAATATCAACCTGTTCGATTAAGGGGAACAGCCCTCCTGAGTTCTAGAACCTTGTTCCTCATTCTAAAATCCTCCGCATCGATAGAAAGATCTCACCGCACGGCAGAGTCCAACATCGTCGTGTTCAAACCCTTTGCGCCTCCTTCGCGAGCTTTGTGCCTCCGCGTAAAAAAAAGTCCGCTCTAAAAAGTTAACCCACGCTATCCGTGAGAAATGAAAATCAGTGAAGCAAACACACCCAAACCACGAGACGTGATCCCTGACGGGTGAGTGTCAACCTGCGAAAGACTACGCGCCCTCGTTCCTCGTGCGCTAGTTTTTTGTCCTCGCTTTGGAGGAGGGATTACGAGACGTGATCCCCGACGGGTGAGTGTCAAACCTGCGGAA
>CAZIAG010000128.1:0-9294 GCA_964537375.1 uncultured Roseivirgaceae bacterium | reverse complement strand
CGCCGAGGTCTTCCCGGATGATGTTTTGTTGCTCGGGTACCAGCACCATGGGGCTGCCATCCCCGAAGTCGAGCCAGTCATCTTCACCTCCGAAGAGGACCATTGTATTGATCGTGTTCGTGAAGACGGTGATGGTGATACGAAATGTGCGGCTGTTGCAGCTAACGCGCTCCACGGTGATTTCGCCGGCCCGAAGGTGAGTGGCCAATGACTCCGAGACCAACGCGAAGATCGCAACCGCGCAAATCGAGATATTCCGAAACAAAAAAGTCAAATTCATGCCTGATCAGGACGATACAACGAACGGTAAACAATAATCGGGAAAATTATCGCGTAAAAGCTTATACCCGGCCGGTTAACCCCACGTCAAAGTAACGGCTAATCCCTCAATTTAGTCTGAATTTTAGCGATTTCTTTTCAATTTCAGCCATTAAAGTAACGCCTAAAGAGGTCACATAATCAGACTCAACATCAGTCCATTACCGACACAATCCCACAACGTTGTCGGGGATGTTCACGCGACTACTCGCCACGGGTTTACGAAAAATGTCGCCACCCTGTTCCGTGCGACGGGATAATATGATAAATTGCATAGTCCAAACAACCACATTACGTTCACCTTTAGATGAAACCTGATCCAAGAGCCATGAAGGCTGCCTTGAAAAAGAGAGAGGCGGAACTTCAAAAGCTGATTCGGCAGATGAAAAACGACAACCTACACAGCAGTCCCGTCTATCGCAATCTCGAGCAGGAACTTGAAACAGTGAAGACCCAGCTGAGTCCGGGCAATCCCAACGAGTGAGAAGGTAGCCAATTGACGAGGCCTGAATTCTGCTTTTGACCGCCACGCGATTACCTTTGCTACTCATTCCATGTCATGCGTGTCATCAACGAAAAAGTCGTCGAGGGCTGTAAGGTCACCCTTTACCATTGGAACAACCGATACATCATCAAGCTCGAACACGGGTTGCTTGAACAAACCTTTAAAGTCAGCGAGTTCGATGTGCTGGATGAGGCCGAATTATTACGACTGCTGGATGCGGAATTTGTTCAACAAGCGCTAAACCGTTTCACGGACATGGGGCAATCAATCCACGCGGCCCTGGAGCGGGCCCAGGATGCCGGACCGTAAAACGCGAGAAATTGTGTTATTTTGCGGTCCCAATGGAAGTCGCGGAAAAGAAGAACAAGAATAAACGTTACAAGCCGATACTTGAAGGCATTCCGGATTGGCCCGTGTACCAACTGAGCCGTAACCGGAAGGAATTTCTTGAGGAAGTCGCCAATCATGCGTTTCAGCAAGCCAAGCATCTCCGGCCAACTTCCAAACAGTTGCTGGACGAACTGGAGGCCACGGTTTATCGTGAACAGCAACGTATAAAACGAAACCGGTGGCGGGTAGATCCGCCCGACGAATCACGCTTTTGGTCTGGCATCAAAGACGAACTTGTCTCCCTGACAAACAAGACTTCAGAAGAAGCACAGCGGAGGGCCGACGATATACTTCGCAGGATCATTACGCGTTATGCGGGAGAGATTGCGGGGAATTTCAAGCCCAGTTCGTATCGTTTTGCGCGCGAGTTGGTCAAGTTCTGGTTCGTCAGGCTACTCAACGGGGCTCGCGTCAAAAAGTTCGGGGCCATTTTCCGCAGTCAGTACACATTGCGCGACAAGATCCACATTGTTGGAAAGGTGAAGCAGCTGAGGAACCTTGCCCGACGCGGCACGGTGATCATGGTTCCGACGCATTTCTCGAACCTCGATTCGATCCTTATCGGATGGGTGATTCACACGCTGGGTTTGCCTGCCTTCATTTATGGTGCGGGGCTGAATCTTTTCAACATCAAGATATTCGCGTACTTCATGAACAGCCTCGGGGCCTACAAGGTCGACCGGCGCAAGAAGAACCTCCCCTACCTGGAGACGCTGAAGGCGTACTCCACCCTTGCTATTCAGAAGGGCGCTCACAGTCTATTTTTCCCGGGGGGCACGCGTTCTCGTTCGGGGATGATCGAAAAGCAACTGAAGCTCGGGTTGCTGAGCTCTACGGTTGAAGCGCAACGCAACCTTTATCTCGCAAACCCGGAGGCAGAAAGTGTTCGGAAGATTTTTATCGTTCCGGTAACGCTAAACTATCACTTCGTGTTAGAAGCGCCGGACCTGATCGATGATTACCTTTCTGTTAAGGGCCAGGACCGTTATCTTCCGGAGAATGACAAGTACGGAAGTTGGCAGCTCCTTCAGTTCCTTTTCAAATTCTTCACAAAAGGGTCAAACATTTCGGTTTCTATCGGGAGAGGCCTTGACGTATTGGGCAACTATGTCGACGAAGAGGGTAACAGTCTCGACTCGCATGGCAGGATCGTCAACACCCGCGACTATTTCGTAACGAACAACGAAATAATGGTGGACAAGCAGCGCGAAGATCAGTATACGCGTATGCTGAGTCAGCGGATCGTGTCCGAATATCATCGTATCAACCGTGTCTTTGCGAGCCACCTGGTGGCCTTTGTCGCCTTTGAGATGTGGCAACGTCAGCATCCGAAGCTCGACTTGTTCGGCTTGTTGCGATTACCGGAGGAAGATCTTGTAATCCCTTATGACGATTTCCGGGCGATGTGCAAGCGTGTGCGCAAGCAGATCTATCTTTTGAAAGAACAGGGGAAAGTCAATCGCGCAACACATTTGAAGGGGGATATCGACCTGGTTATCAAACACGGTTTGGAGAATGTTGGCATTTTTCACCTGAAGCGGCCGTTACTATTTAATAAGGAAGGTAATATTATCACACGCGACCTTTCTACGCTGTACTATTATCACAACAGGCTAGTCGGCTATGACCTCGAGAAGTTTGTCGGATGATAAACCGGTCGGCGTGATTGGCGCCGGCAACTTTGGCAGCGCGGTAGCCAACCTCCTGGCGCTCCAGCGAAAAGTGTTACTCTACGCCCGCGACCCCAAGACAATCGACCACATTCTCAAGCATCGTGAGAACAGGGGCCATGTGATGCATCCCAACGTTCATCCGACAAGCGACCTCGACGAAGTTGCTGACGCATGCGACATCATTTTTCCGATCGTTCCCTCTTCTCATTTTCGTTCAATGATGCAGCGACTATCGAATCACCTGCGGCCGTATCACATTCTCATTCACGGCACAAAAGGGTTCGACCTCCAGCTTCCACCCGGTACGACCATCAACGACGTGGAGACGCTGGATCGCAGTCAGGTAAAAACGATGAGTGAGGTGATTTTGGAAGAGAGTGTAGTCGTGCGGGTGGGGTGTCTCGCCGGCCCGAATCTTTCGCGCGAGCTGGCGGAAGGTCATCCTGCTGCAACCGTCGTTGCGAGCCAGTTCAATGAAGTAATTCAAATGGGCAAGCGACTGCTTCGCAACGACCGCTTCCAGGTGTACGGCAACAACGACCTCGTCGGTGTTGAACTTGCGGGAGTGCTCAAGAACGTAATTGCAATTGCCGCCGGGGCGCTGAGTGGAATGGGCTACGGCGAGAATGCGAAAGGTCTGCTCATAAGCCGTGGGATGGTAGAGATGGTGTACCTCGGGCGGGCCTTGGGTGGCAATACGAAAGCTTTCCTCGGCGTTGCCGGAGTCGGCGACCTGGTCACCACCTGCAACAGTTCGCTAAGCCGAAACTTCAGCGTTGGATATCGACTTGCCAAAGGTGAAACCCTAAAAGAAATTCTCGAAAGTACTGACGAAGTAGCTGAAGGTATCAACACCGTAATGATCGCAAAAAAGTGCGCTGACCATTACGACGTACGGGCTCCCATCACGTCGACGCTTTACAAAGTGTTATTCCAGGATCTTACGATGACCCAGGGACTGCACTACCTGATGCGGTATCCGTTGAATGTGGATATCGATTTTCTTTGATACAGCATGTCGGAATAAGGCAGCGCTCCGAATCGCCGGCTCGGCCGACGAGGCAAGCATAAGCGCATGGCCACATTGAGGGGCCGAGCTATACAGCGTCGTACACAAAGAGCGTAAAACTGATTCCGCAACTTTTGTATTACGGTTGCATGGCCTCCCTGATCTTTGCGGCCACCTCCTCGAGTTGTTCCTTTGATGGGTTGAGTTTAGCTCTCGTAAAATTAAGGTCGTCCATGGTGTTCATGGGTACCAGGTGGACGTGCGTGTGAGGCACTTCGATTCCAATCACGGCGACCCCGATGCGTCGGCATGGAATGGCTGCCTTCATGGCCAGCGCCACCTTTTTCGAAAAGACATTCAGCCCTGCCAGTGTTTCGTCGTCAAGATCAAAAATAAAGTCAACTTCCTTCTTAGGAACCACAAGCGTATGGCCCACCACCAACGGGTTGATGTCGAGGAATGCAATGTAACGATCATCCTCAGCTACAATGTGAGCGGGAAGCTCGCGGTTGATAATACGGGTGAAGATGCTTGCCATGATACCTGAAGTTGAGATCAGAGACCGATGTCGAGTATTTCGAATTCCATTTCGCCGGCGGGTGTTTTTATTTTCGCTGTTTCACCTTTCTTCTTTCCAAGCAACCCCTTGCCTATGGGCGAAAGGGTCGATATCTTCCCTGCCTTCAGATCCGCTTCTTCTTCAGACACGAGGGTATATGTCACCGAGCTGCCGTTCTTCTTATTCTTGATCGTCACCTTCGACAGAATTGAAACTTTTGAAGTGTCGATATTGCTTTCATCGAGCAACCGGGCATTACCGACAAGTTCTTCCAATTGTGCAATCTTTGCTTCCAGCATACCTTGCGCATCTTTAGCGGCATCGTATTCCGCGTTTTCGCTCAAGTCGCCTTTATCGCGCGCATCAGCGATTTGCCTGGCAATTTCCGACCGGCCCTTCGTCTTAAGCTCGTTCAACTCGTTCCTCAACTTTTCGAGGCCTTCCCGTGTGTAATACGAAATCTTGCTCATGATGCTAATACTTTAAGGTGCAAACAAAAAATTCCGCCCCTGCACACTGCGGGGAGGAAAAAGAAAGCAACGGCCTCACGCCTGAGGCCGTTGCTTACACAAAGATAATACATTATTCCGCGAAAACAAAAATCACGTTCCCACCAACTCCGGCAGGTTCGTTTTGATCTGTTCCAGAATTTCGTCGTCGAATTTTGCCAGATAAAGCGTCTTAACTTTCGACAGCTGCTCAACCGTCAATCCCTTTGCGCCACGCAGATCAGCTTTGTAAAGGCTCGCGTTCTCGAAGTCGGCGCCCATGACATAGCAATTCTGGAGGTTAGCCTCCATGAGAAACGCGTTATTGAAATTTGCTTTAATCAAAAAGGCGTTTTCAAACTGAGACTTAATGAGAAAAGCATCCTTAAAGTTTGCGCCACTTGCATACGCGCCCTTCAGAATCGCCTGATTGAGGTTCGAGTTTTCGAAGTTCGTTTGGTTGAGACGTGCGTTTTCCAGGTTAGCCTCAATCAATGACGACTGCGAAACGTTCGCCGAGTTCAGGTTGGAGCCCGTCAGGTTGACATAGTTAAGGTTGGTACGCGGGAGGTAGCAGTTTACCAAATTGATATCGTGAATATTGTGCCGGTTGAGACGCTTAATGTTACCCACCGTACGAAACGCCGCTTCTTCCGATTCCCAAAGTCGAAAGTCATCGATCTCATCCTTGTAGGTTCGAATACGTTGTCGCACCTCACCGTTCTGATTGAGCCAGAAGATCAGAATACCAATTACGGCGATGTCAAAGATCATTCCGTGCGCTTCGGCAAGGACTTGTTGAATGAACATGTCGAAATCTTCCAGGTAATACCGGAGGCTCAGTCCGACAACAAGCACCGCTACACAGATCAAAACCAACGTTGAGGTGAGCAAGGGTTTTTCAATAATGGAGTTCCAGAACTCCGCCCATTTCCTGAATCGACTCGTAAAAAAACTCATAGGCTCCAGATATCTCAAGATAAGAAAATCAGTCCCTTTCCTACAACCTCAAACTTTCGATTTTCCTGACCAAAGCTACATTAATTTTGATATGAGACTCGAATGTCCATCCTGCAATGTGCGGGGCGAATATTACATTGTACTTGCCAGACAAATAGTTGAAAGATTCTCGCTGAGTCGGTGTAAGATCATGCAACTTCTCGTTCTCCAGCACATCGAGGGCAGCGCCCCGAACCTTCCCGCTTTTCATCGCTTTAACGAGTTCATCCAAGGGCACGATCTCCCCGCGAGCGGTATTTACAAGGACGATATTCTTTTCAAAACGCTGCAGGTACGACGCATTCACCATACCTCGCGTTTCCCTGGTGAGCGGTATGTGCAGGCTCAGGATATCGGTCTCGGAGAAAACACGCGGCATATCCACCTCTTCGCAAATGGTCCCACCGAAACCACTTTTATACTTATCATAGGCCAAAACCTTACATCCAAATCCCCTGAGCCGTTCGGCGAATGCCTGACCCATGTTGCCGTAGCCAATGATGCTGACCGTTTTCCCCATCAGCTCCTCACCACGATTTCCTTCGCGATCCCAAATGGTCGTTCTGACCTCGCTATCGGCCTTGGGTACATTTCTTAACAACGCAAGCAGGATCGCCACGGTAAACTCGGCAACGGCATCGCGATTGCCATCTGCCGCATGCAAAACGTGAATATTCTTTTCCTCGAGGTACGCAAGGTCCAGGTTGTCGAGCCCCGCCCCGGCACGTGCCACGAAGCGAATAGTCGGATTGTCCCCAAGCAGATCCCGGTCAACGACCGTCTTGCTCCTAACGATGAGGCCTTCGTAGCCCATGTGCATTGTCTTGATCTCGTCGCGGCCAATAGCGGGGAGGTAGTCCGGTTGCCATCCGATCTCCTGCAACATCCGAATGATGCTTTCGTGCATGGGGTCGATGATAAGGCATCGTTTCATACCCTTAGATAAGCAAGAGATGTACCGTCAAGAAATAGACCGTTAACCCAAGCAGGTCGTTGATGGTCGTAATGAATGGTCCGGCGGCGAGAGCAGGGTTAAACCCGGCACGACTTAGAACGAGCGGCGTAAGCGTGCCTACAAACGAAGCAAAGACGACCACCGCAAACAACGCCACCGAAACAACCAGCGAAAGGGTATATTCGTTAAACAGGACAATGTTCGCGGCGAACACAAGCAGCGAAAGAAAGACGCCGTTCAGGATTGCAACAAGAAAAACCTTCATCAGGCGTTTCCACCAACCGTCATCCACAAAATCCGGATTTGACAGACTTTGAACGATCAATGACGACGATTGAATACCCACATTTCCACCGGTGGCCTGAATGAGCGGCGTAAAGAAGGCGATGGCTGTCACGCGTGCCAACTCCCCTTCAAACAAGCCCATGAATTTTGCATTGAGCAACCCTCCGGCGATACCGATGAGGAGCCAGGGTAAACGTGCACGCGTATTCTTCCAAACGCTGTCATCTTCCTCAACATCTTCGCTGATACCGGTCATAAGTTGGCGTTCTTCTTCAGCTTGTTCCGTAATCACATCGACGATGTCGTCGATGGTAATCCGACCAACCAACTGCCCTTCAACGTTGAGCACGGGCACGGATTCGAGATCATACTTCTGCATGATCTCGGCCACTTCGCGATCTTCCAGGTACGTTTCCACGCTCACGATATCGCGTTCACAGATATCGACGACGACCGTGCGCGCATCCGATACGATCAAATCCTGCAGCGCCACGCGGCCTACAAGCACATCATTTTCATCGACGACGTATACGGTGTAAAATTTCGATACATACTCAGCCTGCTTTCGAATCTCGTCAATGCATTGCACCACAGTCCAATGCACGCGCGCCTTCATAAGTTCTTTCGCCATGAGGCCGCCTGCGACGTTCTCTTCGTAGCGGAGCAATTCTGTAACCTGGCCTTTTAACACCGGCTCGAGGCCAGCCAAGACCTCCTCGCGTTGCTTGACAGGAAGTTCGTGAAGGATATCAGCGGCATCATCGGAGTCGAGATGGTTAACCAAACCCGTTATCTCCGCAGACTCATACACACGCATAAACTCCTTGCGCGTCTCCGCATCCAAATCCCGAATAATTTCTGCCTGGAGCGGGATGGGAAGCAAGTCGAGAACGTATTTGGATTCATCGGCCGAGAACTCATAGAGCAAGGAAGTGATATCTGCTGCCTTGACGGAATGCAACGTGTCGCGGATAAAGACCTCGTCACGCTGATCGAGCGCCTCTTGAAAACGGTCCCTGAATTCCTTGGTCAGTTCAAATTCAACCAGTGGTTCCTGCACGGCTAGCTTCGATTAAGCGAGTGAGAGCGATGAAATCGTCGACCGAGAGTTGTTCGGCACGCTTATCCAGAAGAGGAAGGGATGCCACCTCGGCCGCCAAATTTAGATTTTTTAATGCGTTGCGCAATGTCTTGCGTCGGTTATTAAACCCCTGACGGACGACGCTCACAAAAAGCTTCTCATCACAATCAAGTCGATCCCGATTGTTTCGGTTGAGACGAATGACCGCCGAGATAACCTTAGGGGGCGGGATGAAGGCACCCGGCGCAACCCTGAACAAATATTGAACGTCGAAGTACGCTTGCAACAACACGCTCAATATTCCATAGGTCTTGCTCCCCGGGGGCGCGGAGATTCGGTCGGCCACTTCCTTCTGAAGCATACACACTACCTGCGACACGCTATCGCGATATTTGAGAACGTGAAAGAAGATCTGTGATGAAATGTTGTATGGAAAGTTTCCGATGATCGCAAAGCGGCCGGTAAAAATTGAATTTAGGTCGAGTTCGAGAAAATCCCCTTCGATCAATGCATCCCCAAGGTTGGGATAGTGATCCTTGAGCCACGCGACGGATTCCTTATCGATCTCAACAACTTTAAGCCGTATGCCCAGCTGAATCAGGAACTGCGTAAGCACGCCCGTACCGGGGCCGATTTCAAGTACTTCTCGACCGGCTTCCACGTCGAGAGAATCAACGATCCTTGCCGCAATTCCCTTGTCGTGAAGGAAGTGTTGACCGAGGGATTTCTTCGGCCTTACCTTGCCGGATGTCCTTGCGTCCTTTTTCATCCCGGATGATGCCTGTTTCGCAACCTCGTGCTTTCTGACGATATTTTCGTTAATTCGCACAGAATAAAAAAACCATGGCGAACCACAAACCCCGAATCGGAATAACTATCGGAGACATCAACGGAATAGGACCGGAAGTTGTGATCAAGGCTTTGGCAGATCATCGTATGACCGGAATGGTGACGCCTGTTGTTTACGGTTCGTCGAGGGTGTTTTCTTACTACAAGAAACTTCTCAACATAGAAGACTTCAGCTATAGCCAG
>CAZIAG010000127.1:0-9342 GCA_964537375.1 uncultured Roseivirgaceae bacterium | reverse complement strand
GACTTCCAATTATCTGCAGAAGTATATTGTCATTCGCAAGCGTAAGATCTTTACAGGCCTTAAGACTGCACAAGACATTATCGAGATCCTCAAGAAGCACAAGAACGAGAAATATCTGTTTCCTTGTTCAGACATCCGCAAGAACGACATCCCTGACTTCTTGCGCGACAACGGCTACAACTATTCGGAGGCGGTTATTTACCATACCGTCGCTGCGGACCTGTCTGACCTGAAGGACGTGTTCTACGATATCCTTGCGTTTTTCAGTCCGTCAGGGATCAACTCACTGATCGTAAATTTCCCTGATTTCAGACAAAATAATACACGCATCGCGGCGTTTGGTCCTACTACGTCGAAGGCTGTACGTGACGCGGGCTTGATTTTGGACATTGAGGCGCCTCTGCCCAATGCGCCTTCAATGACGGGGGCATTAGAATTGTATATCAAAAAGGCGAATGGGATAAAATAAGCTTCGTCGGCGGTCCGGGGGAAAGATTCGGAATGGGGCTGAAAATTACATGGCCGTTGAAAGTGTCGGAAAAATATACTTACTTTAAATCCTATTTTTTCAACTTTCATGCTGAAACGCACTTTTTATACTGCTCTCGTCGTAACGTGTGGTTTTTCAGCACGGGCACAACAGGACCCACAGTTCACCCAATACATGTTAAATAACCTGTTCGTGACTCCGGCCTATTCTGGGGTTGACGGCGTGACGCAATTTGGGTTGATCCACAGAAGTCAGTGGCTCGGATATCAATCGAGCTTTGGGGATGGCGGCGCACCGACTACCCAGTTGTTCAGCGCTACTGCTCCTATCAACAAGATCAATGCAGGATTCGGTTTTTATGTTACTAACGACAGGCTCGGTCCGCAGACGAACCATGAGGGACAGGTGATGTTCGCGTATCACCTGGGCATAAATGACAGCATACTCTGTATAGGCGTGAAGGCGGGTATCTTCGCCATGGCCATTATTGACACACACTACCGTTATATTCAAAGTGGTGACCCGTTGATCGTGGAGGGAAGGGAATCACAGATCAGGCCGGACATCGGTATCGGTGTGTTCTATCGCACCGAGAAATATTATTTGGGTGCCGGTATGAACCACCTGTTGCGTTCCGAATTCGACTTCGGCCTGAATGAAGCTCGAAGCGCGTTGGAAAATCACATGAACTTCACCGCCGGCTTTTTTCACGAAGTGAGTTTCGACCTGAAAATAAATCCAACCATCCTCGTTAAAACTGATTTCAAAGAATATTCCTTCGATCTGGGAATAATTGCCACCTTAAAAGACAAGATGTGGGGCGGGCTATCGTTTAGACAATCAGAAGCCGCTAATGTGCTGTTGGGTTATAGTTTTCTAAAGGACCAGTCGCTGAGGTTCGGTTATGCGATCGACGTGGTGGTAAAGGATCAGGAGGCAAAGGAGAATTTCTCGCATGAGTTGTTGGTCACCTATCAGTTGCCAGTTACAGTTGGTCCCGGGAAAAAGGTCATTCGTACCCCCAGATATAGGCACAGCGACTAACTATTTTGGTTTTTTTGGGAATTTGCGGAATTTGAAGATCAGTTTGTAAAAATCAAGCCAGTTAAGTTATCTTTCGAGTCTGAACCCTTACATAGCAATAGAATTATGAGCAAATCGGTTTCGTATAAGCTTTTGATTGTCCTGCTGGGTGCCGTGACAAGTGCCTGCGGGCTTCTCGGCCTTGGAGGCGGAGGAGGCGGAGACCAGGGTGAACTGGTCGGCGTACCTGGACGTGAGGGTTGGGTCATGACGATCCCTTACGGAATGGTTCCCATTCCCGCCGGGACATTCCACATGGGTCAGGCTGATGAGGACCCGGCTTCCACACAAATCAACTTCAACAAACAGGTGACGATCGGTCCATTCTATATGGACGACACCGAGATCACCAACAACGAGTACCGCCAGTTCACAAACTTCTTCCTCATCGACAACGGCGTGATCGAAGGCTTTGACACTCCGGACCCCGAGACTTTCCGTCAGTTATATTATCCCGATACCACCGTCTGGGTGAGGGACTTCGCGCACCATATGGGCGACCCTATTCAAGACTATTATTATTGGCATCCGGGGTATGATGACTACCCGGTGGTCGGTATTGACTGGGATGCCGCGGTATTCTTCGGTGAGTGGAGGACGGCTTACCTGAACGACTACAGGAAAAGCGTTGGCGACTTCCCGATGCCTGACTTCCGTCTGCCTTCTGAGGCGGAATGGGAGTATGCGGCGCGCGGCGGTCGCGATATGGCCAAGTATCCCTGGGGTAACCCATATATAAGGAACTCCAAAGGCTGTATGCTTGCCAACTTTAAACCCGGTCGCGGTAACTTTTACGACGACGGGTTCGCATATACGTCGCCTGTGCAGTCTTATTTCCCTAACGACTATGGCCTGTTCGATATGGCAGGTAACGTGTCGGAGTGGTGTCTTGACGACTTTAACCCGGCGTCTGTGCCCACGGTCTGGGACTTAAACCCCCAGTATATCGATGAGAAAACCAACCCGGAAAGCGATAAGTACGATCCTCGTGTACCCCCGAAAAAAGTCATTCGCGGTGGCTCCTGGAAGGATGTTGCCTATTATCTTGAGACCGGCACACGTACGTTCGAATTCAAGGATTCTACCAGGGCATACATCGGGTTCCGGTGCGCGCTTACACACCTCGGACGCTCGTCTGGCCAGGAATTTTAAAAAGACGAAACTCTCGTTATATTTAGTTGTATAAAAAGAAAGCTATAAACTCTAAAACCTTACTAAAATGAGCAAGAAAAAAGGCGGATTCACCACGCTTCTCTACAAGACCATCATGCCGAAAGTATACGGTATTGGTGCTGCAGTCGTAATTATTGGTGCGTTGTTTAAGATCCTGCACTTCCAGGGTGCGGATCAGATGTTGATGATTGGTCTTTCGACTGAAGCTGTGATCTTCTTCCTCAGTGCTTTCGAGCCCCCTCACCAGGAAGTAGATTGGTCTAAAGTCTATCCGGAACTGGCTGAGGAATATGAAGCTCCTGCTTCGGCACAAGCCCGAATCTCGAACCGTCAGGGCGGTCAGTCACTGACTCAGCAACTCGATGCCTCCCTGGAAAAAGCGAAGATCGGCCCCGAATTGCTCGAGAGCCTTGGTAAGGGTTTGAACAACCTGGCAGAATCTGCCAAGAAAATGAATACCCTGTCTGACGCCGCTGTGGCAACCAACGAGTATGCGAAGAACGTACAGACAGCCTCAAAGTCTTTGGCGGAAATGAACAAGTCGTACGACGTAGCCATCAAGGCGGTGTCGTCAATGGCCGAAGCCTCTAAGGATGCGGGTGAGTACCACTCTCAAGTACAAAAAGTGACCAAGAACCTGGCCGCACTGAACTCAGTCTACGAAATGGAACTGAAAGATGCCGACAGTCACGTGAAGAACATGAACAAGTTCTATGAAAGCCTGACCGGCGCTATGCAGGGGCTTACGAAGGTTGGTGAGAACACAACGAAATTTACGAGCGAGCTTGGAAAGCTTACGGACAATATCACGGCACTTAACCGCGTTTACGGAAGTATGCTTACTGCCATGAAGGGCGGCGGCAATTAATGAACGACACGTTGACTCTTTTTTGTACTAAAAATATTTGATCCAATATGGCAGGCGGTAATGAAACCCCCAGGCAAAAGATGATCGGGATGATGTACCTGGTGCTCACCGCGCTCCTTGCGCTTCAGGTTAGCAACGCGGTACTGGAGAAATTCGCGATCATCTACGAGACACTTGAAGAACTCTCGCACGCAACAAATAACAAGAACGCGCAAACCCTGCAGGCGATTATCGCGGAAGCTGGTAAGGCCCAGAAACCGCAGGTGGTCAGGGCCAAGGAGAACGCGCAAAAGATCCGCGAGCTCACAGCTACTACACTTGCGGCTATCGATAACCTCAAGAAGGAAATGAAAGCCAAATCGGGCACACAGGAAATTGATGAAAAGCTTATCAATGACCACAGCTCGAAGGTGGCGACCATGATGGTGTCGGGGCCTGAAGGAAAGAACTTTGAAAAACTGCTCAACGACTACGTTAAGCAACTGATCACGCTTTCCGGCATGGAGGCCAAGGAATTTCCGACCCTGGCGAAAGCGCCGAAGGATATCCCTGCGTTTGCAGGCGACGAGGATCATGCCAACAAGGACTTCCTTACCTTTACGTTTGAAAACACACCGGTGATTGCGGCTCTTGCTTCGGTGACTCAGATGGAAACCGAGATCCTGGAGTACGAGACAAAGGCTCTCAATAAACTGCTTGAAGACGCCGGTATCGGAAAAGTGAGTTTTGATAACATCGTGCCCATGGTACGCGCACAACAGGCCGTTGTCGCTGCCGGTGCAACGTATGAGGCCGACCTCTTTATCTCCGCTTCATCTTCGGCCTTCACTCCGGAAATGTATATGAACGGGAAGCCGCTGGAGTTGTTTGACGACGTCACTGGTGTGAAGATGGGTAAGATCAAATTTACGGCGCAGGGTGGCGGATATAACGCACAAGGGTTCGCCACTAAGTCGTATGAGACAGAAATTCACTTGCCGGATACCGTGTTGAAGCAGACTATCGAATACACGGTTGCGCAACCAACGATCAAGGTTACCACCGGTAATGCACCGACATTGTATATGAACTGTGGAAACAATGTTACCATCGAAGTGCCTCAGCTGGGTTCTGCTTACAACCCTGCATTTAGGGCCGATGGTGCGGATATCATCCGCGGTTCGAAGCCGGGACAGGTTACGATCGTCCCCAAGCAACGCAGAATTGAAGTGGCTGTGAGCAGTGGTGGAACGCCGATTGGAACTCAGCGCTTTGACGTACGTCCGATTCCGCCGCCCCGCTACCTGATCAAGGACAACACCGGGCGTGAAGTGGATAAGAAGAACGGTGTGCGCGGAAGCAGCCTGACCAGCCTTCGTGTTGAACCGGATCCTGAAGAGAACTTCAAGACCGAGGTCCCGAATGACGCCAGGTATATCATCCAGGAAATGGAAGTGATCCACGCCCGCGGTACTTCGGCTGTTAACCGTATACCGGTGACCAGTGGAAACGTTGACCTGTCACGCATTCGCTCCCAGTTCAGGCCTGGTGACCGCATTGTAATTGAGGTCAAAAAGGTCGTGAGAAGGAATTTCCGCAACGAATCGGAGCCCGTTACCGTGAGGAACGAGATTCACCAGATCCCGTTGCAATAACGAAAACCAGTTTATGGAAAAGAGATTATTTTTCACGTTTTGTCTTTCAGCTGCTACGCTGGTAGCGTGGGCACAGGCGGAAGTGGAGACATCGGAGGTGGCGCAGGCCTACCAGGAGGAGATCGAGGAGCAGTATAATCCAAACTCTATCAATCCGATCCCGAAATACGAACACCATTTCAAGGTGCGCGTATGGCGGACTATCAACCTGAATGAGAAACAAAATAAGGGCTTCTTTTCCAATAACGGGGAAATCACCAGGCTTATAATCAATGCAGTGAAGTCTGGGGAGTTGACGGATATCTATACGCACGACTCGCTGACCACCAAGATGAGCAAGGAAGAGTTCTTCGACCGGATGATTCAGACGGAAGCCATGCAGGTTGACCAATGGGAGCCGGATCGGGACTACTTTATGGGCGAAATGGTCAAGTACGATGGAAAGAACTACCGCGCCGCCCTTGACAACACAGGCAGGAATCCGGCAACTTCTACGGACGAGTGGACGCCGACCAACGAGGGTCAGGCTATCCCGTACTTGCCCCGTGATATGTCTCTGCTGCGCCTCATGGAAGACGTGATCTTCGACAAGCGTCGCTCCCGGTTGTATTACGATATCCAGGCGGTACAGATCATCATTCCGGGATCACTTACTTCGACAGGCATTGACCAGGAATTGGGATGGTTCAAGTACAAGGATCTCGAGCGGGTGTTCCGCAATCACCCGAAGACGGCTATCTGGTTCAATCGCCAAAACACGGCACAGAATAAGAACTTTGCCGATGCATTTTTGCTGAGATTATTCAGGGGTACAATCCACAAGATTGAAAACCCTGAGGATGAAAATATGTTCGATAAATATTCAGCCAACGGCCGCACAAGAGAAGAAGCGGTTTGGGCAACCGAGTTGGCTGAGATTGAGTTGATGGAACGCGAGCACAATCTCTGGGAGTTTTAACGACGAGTTTATTAGCTTTCTGAAAAAGGCTGTCCCGAAAGGGATGGCCTTTTTTGCTTGGTGATTCTGGTGGTTGGCTTGCGATAGACGGTCGGTGTTCTCACTGATTGACCTGTCCGATCCCCTTCACGATCTCTGCCTTTTTCCTGCCGACAACGGCGGTTAACTCTTCCAATGAAGCTTCCTTGATCTTTCGTACGGACTTGAAATGCCTGAGGAGCTTATCTGCCGTAGATTTGCCAATGCCCCTGATGTTTTCGATTTCAGTCTTGATGGTTGCCTTGCTTCGCTTCTGGCGATGGAAGGTTATCGCAAAGCGGTGAGCTTCGTCCCGTAGGTGCTGTAACAAGAGGAGCCCCGGGGACTTCTTGTTGATATGAAGGGGGATTGGGTCCTCCGGATAGTAAATCTCTTCCAGTTTCTTGGCGATCCCGATGATGGGGATCTTTCCGTATAGCTCAAGTTCGTTTAGCGCTTCGCAGGCGCTGGAGAGTTGTCCCTTGCCGCCGTCAACGACGATGAGATCGGGGAGCTGCCCGGCTTCGTCCAGGATGCGTTTGTATCGTCGACCTACGATCTCTTTCATCGAGGCGAAGTCGTTTGGCCCTTCTACGGTCTTGATGTTGAAGTGCCGGTAGTTCTTCTTATCGGGCTTGCCGTTTGCAAATCTGACCATGGACGCGACTGGGGTTGTGCCTTGAAAATTGGAGTTGTCGAAACATTCAATGACAAGGGGAAGATTGGGGAGATGTAAGTCACGTTGGAGCACAGAAAGCACTTCTATCTGTTTCGACTTCTTTCCCTCGCGGAGAATCTCCCGTTCCTTTCTCAGTTCTAGTGCATTCTTGATCGACAGACTGAGGAGCTTTTTTTTGTCCCCGATCTTGGGAATTACATTCTCAATGTCTTCGTCGAGCAAGTCGATGGGTACGTTGGACAGCACGGTAGTATTGTCACCCACGCGCATTTCCTGGGCGGCAAAGCTCAACAGGTCTTCATCGGACTCGTCTGCTTTTTTCCGGATCTCGACCGTCTTGGAGTAGACGATAGCGCCCTCCTTGATTTGTAAGTAATTGACGTAGGCGTAGTCTGCCGTACTGGTAATGGTCATTACATCGATGTCGGTGAGGGTGCGGTTAACGACCAGCGACTTTGCCTGGAAACGTTCCAACAGGTCTAGTTTTTCCTTGTAGCGCTGTGCGCGCTCGAATTGCATATTGGCCGCTGCTTCCTGCATTTGCTTTCGGAAATACTGGAAGACGACGGTGAGGTTGCCTTTGAGCACGTTTCTCGCCTGTTCAATTTCCTCACGATAGTCATCCTCGGATTGGTTGCCAATGCAAGGAGCCTTACAATTGCCGATGTGGTATTCGAGGCAGGGCTTGAACTTGTTCTGGTCGATGTTACTCTGCGATAACATGAGGCTGCATGTCCTGATGGAGTAGAGCTTCCTCACGAGGTCGAGGACCTGTTTCATGGCCGCGACACTGGAATAGGGGCCGAAATACTCACCCTGTTCCGGAATGTATTTTCTGGTGTAAATGATGCGTGGGAACCGTTCTTTTAGTATGCAGATATAGGGGAAAGTCTTGTCGTCCTTGAGCAGGATGTTATACTTCGGCTGACTTTCCTTTATGAAGTTGTTCTCCAGAAGCAGGGCATCGAACTCTGTGTCAGCGACGGTGTATTCGATCTTGTCGATTTCGGAAACCATCCGCATTGTCTTGCGGTTGATGGCGTGGCTTTTGGTGAAATAGCTGCTTACCCGTTTCTTGACATTCTTCGCCTTGCCGACGTAGATGAGTTCGTTGTCGGTATTATAGAAACGATAAACTCCCGGTTTGTCCGGGAGTAATTGAATGACTTCCTTTAACTCTGGCATTCCACTAGCCTACTGATCGATCTCATTGATGCGGATCACGTCGGGTTGAGGTTCTGCCACGATGGTGGTATCGCTCGGCTGTACCGTGTGCTGGTTGCAATCAAGAATCATATCCATCACTGGCGGCCGTTTGAATTGGCCTTTGCCATATCCCACTTCTGGATTCTGGTAGACCTTGGTCATATACTTATCCCAAATAGGTCGTGCCGACCTGGAACCCGAACCGAAGACCCAGCTTGGGAAGTGAATGGTGCGTTCGTCGCCACCAACCCAAATGCCGGAGACGAGATTGTGAGTGATGCCTACATACCATCCGTCGGACGCGTCATCGGTTGTACCGGTTTTTCCGCCGATCTCGTTACCTTCTTTCAGAAACCTACTGAGGCCGCGGGAAGTTCCGCCTTCGAGCTCAACTCCACCTTGAAGCATGTACACCATCTTATAGGCAGTCTTCTCGTCAATCGCCTGCCTCGTCTTTGGCACGAAGCTTTCAATGACGTTGCCATTCTTGTCCTCAATACGCGTTATGTAATAAGGTTCAGTATATATTCCCGAGTTTACGAATGCACTGTACGCGGCAACCATATCGAATAGTGTTACATCGCTCGTGCCAAGCGCGAGTGACATTACCGGATCGAGCTTGGTGGTAATTCCCAGACGTTGCGCAAAACTCACGACGTTACCGGGCAGCACTTTCGAAACGAGCTGGGCGGTAACGGAGTTAAGCGACCGGGCCATTGCGAGACGAAGTGTTACCATCTGACCCGAGCCATAAGTACCATCGGAGTTCTTTGGGTTCCATACGTGTCCGGTTGGCAATTTGATCGTAGGCGACACGTCGGGTAATTCCTGACAGGGTGACCAACCGTCTTCAATTGCTTTTCCATAGACGAACGGCTTAAACGTAGATCCGGGTTGGCGTGTGGCTTGCTTGACGTGATCGTATTTAAAGTACTCGTGGTCGATACCACCCACCCACGCGCGAATTGCGCCCGTCGCCGGATCCATGGACATCATACCCGCTTGAAGGAACCAATTGTAATACCGCAGGGAGTCCATCATACTAAAAACAGTGTCACGCTCTCCCTGCCATGAAAAGACGCGCATGGGTTTCTTCTCGTTCAGGCGAATCCAGACTGAATCCGAATTTTCTCCGTACCGCTCAACAAGTTGCCGATAGAAATCGGTGCGCTTGATTTTACGCTCCAAAAATCCCTTGATCTCCTGGTTCTTATCTGGATCTGTCCATGGGTT
>CAZIAG010000126.1:0-9365 GCA_964537375.1 uncultured Roseivirgaceae bacterium | reverse complement strand
GTTGGCCGATAGCCTCACATCGTTTATGATTACTTGGTCTACAGCGATTGTACTTTTTAGAAGGAGAGGTATAAGTGCCAATCCCTTGATTCGAACTTCGCCGGCTTTGACAAGATCGGAGGACGGATCAGCACCACTGCCGGTTCGGCGCCACACAAGCCCGTTGACAGCCAACAAGCCTTGGTGGTAATCACTGTAAAGGGAGTCGTAGGTAATCACCCACCCGTCGGATGCAAGGGAGCTGATTTTGTCGCGCAGTTTTCGTTCAAGTGTATTAAAAATTGACCATCGGGCGATAGGTATCGCCACGATCAAAAGTGTAATTAAGACCCCCAGGAAATACAAAACCTTTCGCCGCCGCATTGCAAAACGGGCATAAAAGACTGTGCCTTGAATTAT
The DNA here is from genome assembly GCA_964537375.1 of uncultured Roseivirgaceae bacterium. Classification (GTDB taxonomy): domain Bacteria; phylum Bacteroidota; class Bacteroidia; order Cytophagales; family Cyclobacteriaceae; genus Chryseosolibacter. The sequence goes on along the minus strand of CAZIAG010000126.1, from coordinate 8,966 downwards.
GCTGCGCGCCCGGAGGCATCCAAACAGGATGTAATAATTCGTATTACTTTGCAAGTATTTCAGGCATGAACCTTTGTACATTGAAACCTCAACTGACCTTCGTCAATGGGGCACTACAAGAGACTTTTTATCATTGATGACGACGTGGAAGACCAGGAGATCTTCATGGAAGCTATTCACGAGGTCGACACAACGATCGAATGCCAGGGCTCAATGAGCGGCGAAGACGCACTGAGCGAGCTACAAAAGAATGGGGATGTCCGCCCTGACCTCATTTTCCTTGACTTGAACATGCCCAAACTCAATGGCAAGCAGGTGCTCAGGGAATTAAAGGAAATAGAAGATCTGAGGTCTATCCCGGTAATTATGTATTCTACATCGTTTGCTCCGCACGATATAGAAGAGGTCACCCGCCTTGGGGCGGCATTTCACCTGCTGAAACCCTCAAGGTTCGACGACCTTTGCAAATCATTGCGGGTAATCCTTTCCAAGGACTGGAACCGTTGACCACGGAGGTGTGGTTGCTGGATAGGCTGCTAATCAGGTGACGACGATCCCTGTTTGTCCAGGTGTGCGGGAATCGAGATAATGAACGTAGATCCTTCATTAACTTTGCTCCTTGCCGAAATGTACCCCTTGTGCTGCTCCACAATTTTCTTGCACAAAGCCAGGCCAATACCGGTTCCTTCGAATTCGGAACTATGATGCAGCCGCTTAAACATTCCGAAAATCTCTTCTGCATATTTTTGCTCAAACCCGATGCCGTTGTCCTGAACAAACAACCTGCAGAACTTTCGCTCTCCGTCTGGTTGGCCATTGGAGTGTGCCGCGAAATCTGAGGTAATCCTGACGACGGGATCGACGGTCGCTTTTCGATATTTGATAGCATTTCCGATCAGGTTGTGAAACAGGGGCTTGATGAGGCTCGGATTCACATAGAGCGACGGAAGTTCCTCGACAATGATCTTTGCCTTTTTGTCGGTAATTTCTTCGTCCATATCGGTAAGCACTTCACTCATCAGCGAATTCAGGTCGCTTTCGATGAAGGCAGGCTTGTCAATCGAAATCTTGGCGAACGTGAGAATATCGGTGATTAACGCTTGCATTCGCTCTGCCGCCTTTTGAATACGCGTAATATTTGTCTGCCCATCTTCGTCAAGAGCGTCCTTGTACTTGAGGCATAACCTGTCTGTAAACATTCGGATCTTTCGAAGCGGTTCCTGCAGATCATGCGACGCCATGAAAGCGAAGCGGTCAAGATCCTTGTTGGCCGACTCCAGACTTGCAATGTTCTCCAGGAGCTGTCGGTTGAGCTGCTTGACCTTTTCCTCGTTAGCCTTGCGTTCACGAATTTCAATTTCCAGACTCTTGTTGATGGCAACGAGCCGCTGCTCCTGCGCGATCAACTGCCGGTTTTTCTTGTACAAGTCGATGAAAACCGAAACCTTGGCCCGAAGGACAGCGGGATTTATGGGCTTATAGATATAATCGACGGCGCCGGATTGATAGCCCCGATAAATGTTTTCGTCACCGAAATTGTTTGCGGTGATGAAGATTATCGGTATATGCTTTAACTTCTCACGCTGATAGATCAGGGACGCCGTTTCAAAACCGTTCAGGTTTGGCATTTTTACATCCATCAGGATCAACGCAAAATCATATTCGTTAAGCAAAATTTTAAGCGCCTGACGTCCGGAGTTTGCTTTTACAAACCTATACCCATCGGGTTCGAAGATCGTCTCGATGGAAAGGAGGTTGTCCTCCCGGTCGTCGACAAGCAGAATCTTCGGTACCATAATCCTTTTTGTGCCTCCTTATTTGCAAAACCAGAGCCGCATCAGCGAAAGCAACTGGTCGATCTTTACCGGCTTCGTAATATAATCTGAAGCGCCCGCTTCAATACATTTTTGCCGATCGCCTTTCATTGCTTTCGCCGTAACGGCGATGATAGGCAATGTACTGTTCTTGTGCTCGCGCCTGATCTTTTGAATTGTTTCATAACCGTCCATTTCTGGCATCATAATGTCCATCAGCACCATTTCTATTCCGGCATTTTCTGTCAGTATCTGGATTGCCTCTTTCCCGCTTTCGGCGGTCACGACATTGATGTTGAACCGCTCAAATACAGTCGTCAAAGCAAAAAGGTTCCTGACGTCATCATCCACCACCAATACCGTTTTGCCGGTAAGGATATCTTCCTTGTTGCGAATATTTTCGATGATTCGACGCTTTTCCTGTGGCAGATCCTTGTGCGGAATGTGAAGGTGCGTAATCACTTCCTCCAGCAGGTGTTCGATCGAATTTACGCCTTTCGTCACCACCGCGGCGGAATTCAGATTGATGTGCGCGAGCTCCTGCCGGCTAAAGTCTTTCGAGCTGTAAATGATCAACGGCGTCTGTTTCCTTTTTCGCTCGGCAACCTGTTCGAGCAGTTCCACGCCGGATATGTCGGGCAGAGTATAATCCAGGATAATACAATCGAAATCCCCCTCTTCAATCTTTATAAAAGCTTTTTCGGCGGTTGACGCAATGGCGACGTGAATCGTGTCTTCCCTGAGGATTTTTGCGATCTGGGATGAATCGATCTCATTGTCCTCCACGACAAGAACACTCTTCTTCTCTTTTGAGGAGAAGGCTACGATGTCGGAAAAGATCTCGTCAAGAGCCTCGGTGTCCAGAGGCTTAAGCGTAAAACTTCTCGCCCCGCGCCGCATAGCCAACACACGATTTTCCTCGCCGGAAACCACGTGAATCGGAATATGACGATAGTTCAGGTCGTTCCGCAGCAGGTCAATCACCTTCCATCCGCTGGTATCGGGCAACTTGACGTCAAGCGTGATTGCAATCGGATTGACGCGGTTGATAAAATCAAAAACTTCAAGATAACTGGTTGCTACGATTGCCTTCAAACCTTCCTGATGCGCCTTTTCAATGACAATCTTGCCGAACCTCAGGTCGTCTTCTACAACGAGGATGACCTTGTCTGACGGCTGAATATTGTTCCGGTCGTCACCAGCTTCGTTTGCCAGTTCATTGACTACTTCGAGATTCCGGTTTTCAATGCCTTCGTTGGTGATCCGTAATTTGGTGAGGAAAGAATCGAACTGTAGTTGTTGTTGCACCTTTTCCGGACTCTGACCGGTGGCCGCAATTGGAAGACTTCGCGAGGGCAAATAAAGTGTGAAGGTGCTTCCTCGACCTGGAGCGCTTTCCAATTCGATCGTCCCGCCGAGCAGCTCTGCAAGACCGCGACTGATAGACAAGCCTAAACCGGTGCCGCCGTACTTCCGACTTGTTGATCCTTCTGCTTGCTGAAAAGCTTCAAAAATGATGAGCTGCTTGTCCTGAGGTATTCCAATGCCGGTGTCGCTGATCGAGAATGCGATAACCTGTTCTGCCTGGTCAAGAGTGGGATTGGCCTTCCAGGAATTCCTCTCGGCCGTGGTGATCTTTAAACTCACTCCACCTTTCTCAGTAAACTTGAACGCATTTGACAATAGGTTCTTGAGGATCTGGTTAAGTCGCTGAATATCGGTCTCGATTTGTGCTGGAAGTTCCGGGTCCGTCTGTATGTTGAATCGTAGGTTTCGCGCCTCCGATATCGGGCGGAAAGTCGTTTCTACAAATGCAGCGATTTCCGACACATGCACAGCGGAAATGTTTGTCGAGATGAATCCTGACTCGATCTTCGAAAGATCGAGAATGTCATTGATGAGCTGAATGAGGTCATCACCGCACGAGTGGATCGTTTTTGCGTAACGAACCTGCTTTTCGGTGAGGTTCCCTTCTGCATTCTCGTAAAGTTGTTGAGCAAGTATGAGCAGGGAGTTCAGGGGGGTCCGCAACTCGTGCGACATATTGGCAAGGAACTCAGACTTGTACTTTGAAGTCAATTGCAACTGCTCTGCTTTCTCCTCTAGCGACCTCCGGGCCTCTTCCACCTCCTTGTTCTTCGCTTCCACTTCTTCTTTTTGCTTGACAAGCAGCAATGCCTTGTCCTGAAGTTCGTCGTTGGTCCGGCGAAGTTCTTCCTGCTGAACCTTGAGTTCGCTGGCCAACGATTGTGATTGAGCCAGGAGTACTTCGGTGCGCGTGTTGGCTTCGATCGTGTTAAGCATGATGCCGATGGACTCGGTCAGCTGGCTTAGAAAATCCTGGTGTGTTTGACTGAAGCTGTCGAGTGACGCCAACTCGATCACCGCTTTCACATTGTTCTCGAAGAGCACGGGCAGAATGATGAGATTGGATGGCTTTGCCCTGCCAAGACCAGATGTGACTTTGATATAGTTTGAGGGTACGTTGGCGATCAGTATTCTTTCTTTCTCGAGCGCGCACTGACCGACCAATCCTTCTCCTATTGCAAACTCGCGCGGCACGTTTTTCTCTTCCTTATAAGCATAGGCTGCATTGAGATAGAGCCGCGGTACACCGCTGTCTTCGTCTTGTCGAAGTACATAAAACGCCCCGTAGTGCGCGTTGACCACTTGCGCGAGTTCAGACAGGATCCGCTTGGTGATGGTATTCAAATCCTTCTGACCCTGGAGCATTTGTGTGAACTTGGCGAGGTTCGATTTCAGCCAATCGGTTTCCTGGTTACGCAAGGTAGTAGCGCGGAGGTTGGCGATCATTTGGTTGATGGTGTCTTTCAATGCCTCCACTTCACCTTTTGCCTCCACTCTAATCATTCGCGTCAGGTCGCCCTTGGTCACTGCGGATGCAACCTCAGAAATTGAACGCACCTGGGTGGTGAGATTCTGGGCTAGCTGGTTGACGTTCTCAGTGAGGTTTTTCCAAATCCCGGACGCACCCGGAACATTTGCCTGGCCGCCAAGCCTGCCTTCAACACCGACTTCCCGCGCTACTGTCGTCACCTGATCGGCAAACACGGCGAGCGTTTCAATCATCTCGTTGATCGTTTCCGTCAGTTGTGCTACTTCACCCTTGGCGTTGATCGAAAGCTTTTGTCGGAGATTTCCGTTAGCGACCGAGGTCATCACTTTTGCAATGCCGCGGACCTGCGACGTGAGGTTCGACGCCATCATATTCACCGAATCGGTAAGGTCTTTCCAGATGCCTGCAACGCCTTTCACTTCAGCTTGTCCACCCAGCTTGCCTTCAGTTCCAACCTCGCGCGCCACCCGCGTCACTTCAAAAGCAAACGAGTTGAGCTGTTCCACCATCGTATTGATGGTGTTCTTCAAATCGAGGATTTCACCTTTGACATCTATGGAAACGGTTTTCGAAAGGTCACCGGATGCCACGGCCTTCGTCACCTGCGCAATATTTCGCACCTGGTCCGTCAGGTTGCCGGTCATCTTGTTAACCGAATCGGTGAGGTCTTTCCAGGTTCCGGCAACGCCTGGCACAAACGCCTGCCCTCCAAGCTTCCCTTCCGTGCCGACCTCGCGCGCCACCCGCGTCACTTCAGAAGCGAAACCGCGCAACTGGTCCACCATGGTGTTCAGGGTCTCCTTCAGCTGAAGGATCTCGCCGCGTACATCCACTGTAATCTTTTTGGAAAGATCACCTTTCGCAACGGCGATCGCTACTTCAGCAATATTCCGAACCTGATCGGTAAGGTTACCCGCCATCTGATTCACGGAGTCCGTAAGGTCTTTCCAGGTACCCGCAACTCCGGGTACACTGGCTTGTCCGCCGAGCTTACCTTCAGTGCCTACTTCACGCGCCACCCGCGTAACTTCGGATGCAAAACCGCGGAGCTGGTCCACCATCGTGTTGATCGTGTTTTTCAATTCGAGGATCTCGCCTTGTACGTCGACCGTGATCTTGCGCGACAAATCACCGTTTGCCACCGCAGTCGTTACTTCCGCTATATTTCTTACTTGTGACGTGAGGTTGGAGGCCATTTTGTTTACTGAGTCTGTCAGGTCTTTCCACGTTCCGCCCACACCCTGAACGTTGGCCTGTCCTCCAAGTTTTCCTTCTGATCCTACCTCGCGCGCGACACGCGTTACCTCCGAACCGAACGAATTCAGCTGGTCCACCATGGTGTTGATGGTGTTCTTCAATTCCAGGATCTCCCCACGAACATCGACGGTGATCTTGCGGGAAAGGTCACCGTTTGCCACGGCCGTGGTAACCTCAGCGATATTCCGCACCTGGTTGGTAAGGTTCGACGCCATCTGGTTCACGGAATCCGTCAACTCCTTCCAAACACCACCTACGCCAATTACGGTTGCCTGTCCGCCGAGCTGTCCTTCCGACCCAACCTCCACGGCAACGCGTGTCACCTCCGACGCAAACGAGTTGAGCTGGTCCACCATCGTATTGATCGTGTTCTTCAACTCCAGGATCTCACCCTTTACATCGACGGTGATCTTGCGCGACAAGTCACCGTTTGCCACGGCCGTCGTCACTTCAGCAATGTTCCTTACCTGTGAGGTGAGGTTACCCGCCATCTTGTTTACAGAATCCGTCAAATCCTTCCACGTTCCGCCAACGCCGGGAACATCGGCCTGGCCACCGAGTTTACCTTCGGAACCTACTTCGCGGGCTACGCGTGTCACCTCGGAAGCAAACGAGTTGAGCTGATCTACCATCGTATTTATGGTGTCCTTCAACTCTGCAATTTCGCCCTTAACATCAACTGTAATTTTTCGCGACAAGTCTCCTTTCGCAACTGCGGTCGTAACCTGCGCGATGTTTCGCACCTGGCCGGTGAGGTTCGAGGCCATTTGATTGACTGAATCGGTAAGATCCTTCCAAACACCTCCCACGCCTTTTACGGTTGCCTGTCCACCCAGCTTGCCTTCCGAACCTACTTCTCGGGCAACACGCGTTACTTCGGATGCAAAAGAGTTGAGCTGATCCACCATGGTGTTGATGGTGTCCTTGAGTTCAAGAATCTCTCCTTTTACATCTACGGTGATTTTTCGCGACAGGTCTCCTTTTGCGACGGCAGTGGTTACCTGGGCAATGTTTCGAACCTGCGCGGTCAGGTTGGACGCCATCTGATTCACCGAGTCCGTCAGGTCCTTCCACGTGCCCGCAACTCCAGGAACGCGTGCCTGACCTCCAAGCTTACCCTCAGATCCCACTTCAACGGCAACCCGTGTCACTTCAACAGAGAATGAGTTGAGCTGGTCAACCATCGTGTTGATCGTGTTCTTCAATTCCAGAATTTCACCCTTCACATCAACAGTAATCTTTTTCGACAGATCGCCTTTTGCCACAGCCGTCGTCACTTCCGCGATGTTCCTTACCTGGCCCGTAAGGTTTGAAGCCATTTGGTTTACGGAATCGGTAAGGTCCTTCCATGTACCGGCGACACCGGCCACGCGTGCCTGACCACCCAGTTTTCCTTCTGTACCGACTTCCAACGCAACACGCGTCACCTCCGATGAAAACGAGTTGAGCTGATCGACCATTGTATTGATGGTGTTCTTCAACTCGAGGATTTCTCCCTTTACGTCGACCGTGATCTTCTTAGAGAGGTCACCCTTGGCGACCGCGGTGGTCACTTCGGCAATATTTCGTACCTGCGCTGTGAGGTTGCTTCCCATCTGGTTAACGGAGTCGGTAAGATCTTTCCATACGCCGGCAACGCCCTTCACTTTTGCCTGACCGCCGAGCTTTCCTTCCGAGCCAACTTCTCTCGCTACGCGTGTCACCTCCATGGAAAACAAATTGAGCTGTTTTACCATGTCGTTCACTTCGCGAGCGATCTGTGCGAACTCACCTTGCAACGTATGCCCACCGATCTCCAGAGGCATTTCGAGAGAAAGATTGCCCTTCGCAACTGAACTGATCACCCTCGCGATTTCGATCGTGGGATGCACCAGATCGGAAATCAGACCGTTGATCGATTCTACGCCAGTGGCCCAGGCGCCTCTCGCCTGCGGGATCTCGATACGCTGATTAAGTTTACCTTGTTTCCCGATGATTTGACCCGCACGTGTAAATTCATGCATCATCCTTTCGTTTAAGGAGATGATCTCGTTTAGCGTGTCACAGACCTTTCCGTCAAGACCCACGCGGTCAAATGGCATACGCGCGGAAAAATTGCCTGTTTTTACTTCAGTGAGCACATGAAGGAGTTCGCGAACGTCGATGACGCCTTCAAGTTCTGTCGCGGATGGCGAACCAGCAGCTTCTGCCCCGGTCTTTTTCTTTTCCTTCCCTTTACGCGGAGAGGTGAGTACCTCTGCCCCGTTGGAATTCCGCGTTTTGGGACGTTCTTGGGCGCGCGTTGTCTTCTTTCTCATGACGAAGAGATTGGTAAAAACGATTGAAACACCGGGAAAATGAAGTCAAGGTAAACGTTTTAGACGTACGTTACTAAACGGATTCCGCTAATGTTCAATGCGGGATGGTCTGGGGTAGAGAAAATTCCACAGGGATTGAATTACCACTAAAAAGTGAATGCCGAAAAAAATCGTGCCTGAGTTTTTTTAGATTGCCTTCAACGCCTTCAAAAAGTCGGCCCACCGCTGATAACCTGTCGCGTTCAAATGAAGACCATCATTCGTGAGGTGCTCATCAAGATGCTGGTGTTTGTCGAGAAAGAGAGGATAAAGATCGAGGAAGTTGACGTTCTGTGATTTGGCTACTTCAGCTAACAACAGATTTGTCCTTACAATGGCGTTCGCTTTGTCATAATGCTGGGGGAATCCGCGAACAGTTGGATTCACCGGAAGAATACTTTGCAAATAGATCACCGTGCCAGGACTACTGTGTTTGATTCGGCTGATGATTTCCCCACAGTTGTGCGCGATCACCTCTGGCGGAATGTCCTTTGCAATGTCATTAATGCCGATCAGAATAAAGACCTTGGTGGGCGCATGACGTATGACTTCGTCAAGTCGTCGCAACACACCGAACGTGATGTCGCCGCCGATACCGCGATTCAGGACCTTGTCGTTGCCCGTAAGTTTAGCCCAATCTCCGCCTTCCGTGATGCTGTTGCCGAGGAACACCATAACACCCTCAACGGGTTCCTGCGTGTT
>CAZIAG010000125.1:0-9379 GCA_964537375.1 uncultured Roseivirgaceae bacterium | reverse complement strand
CTCGTTGATGTTCTCCGGAATATCCTGGCGGGTAGGCAAGTGTATCAGCTTCCCAACCATTTCATTCGCATCCCATTCGAGCCAGTTGTACTTCCTGACGCCTTGAAGGGACAACGAATTGGTAACAACTTCCAGGGATTTTGAGCGTTCACGTACGCCAACCATGACACCAGGCTTCAACGTATACGACGGGATATTAACGATCTGCCCATTCACTTCGATGTGCTTGTGAAGCACGAGCTGACGAGCAGCGCGACGTGTCGGAGCTATACCCAACCGGTACACCGTATTGTCCAGGCGCGCCTCGAGCAGCTGCAGAAGGTTCTCACCCGTAACGCCTCTCTTCCGTGTTGCGTTGTTAAAGACGCGGGCAAACTGACGCTCGAGCAGGCCATAGATATACTTAGCCTTTTGCTTCTCAGCCAGCTGAATAGCGTATTCAGATTGCTTGCGCTTCTTACCACGTCCATGCTGACCAGGCGCATAATTCTTCTTCTGCAGCGCCTTATTTTCCCCAAGTATGGGCTCATTGAACTTCCTTGAGATTCTGACTCGTGGGCCTGTGTATCTTGCCATTGCTTTTTCTTGATTTCACCCCGGGCCTTTTATCGCCCGCAATATTGTTTTAAACGTTTAAACTCTTCTGCGTTTCGGTGGACGGCAACCGTTATGCGGGAGCGGCGTTACATCGCGAATAGCGGTAACCTCAATACCAGCACCCTGAATAGTACGGATCGCTGACTCACGACCGGCACCGGGGCCTTTGACAAAAACCTCAACTTTACGCAAGCCAAGTTCATACGCTTTACTGGCGCAATCCTGAGCAGCCATCTGTGCAGCATAGGGAGTGTTCTTCTTGGAACCCTTGAATCCCATCTTACCTGCAGACGCCCAGGAAACTACCTGTCCCGCGGTATTGGTCATCGAAATGATGATATTGTTGAAAGTCGCCTTGATGTGTGCCTGGCCTACAGCCTCCACATTGACCACTCTTTTTTTAGCTTTATCTTTTCTCTTGTCAGCGGTTGCCATTATCGAAAAGTTTATCCTTTATCTATTAACCTTTAGTTGCCTTCTTCTTGTTGGCGACGGTTTTACGCTTTCCTTTGCGCGTACGGGCATTGTTCTTCGTTGTCTGACCACGCACCGGAAGACCCTTGCGATGACGCAGACCACGATAGCATCCAATATCCATAAGACGCTTGATGCTGAGTTGAATCTCCGATTTCAACACACCCTCGATCCTGTATTTCTCAGCAATGATAGCCCTAATGGCGTTGGATTCGTCGTCGCTCCAGTCTTTAACCTTTTTATCCCAGCTTACGTTGGCCTCGTTGAGGATGTTCTGGGCCGAGCGGCGCCCGATGCCAAAAATATACGTGAGGCTAATCTCGCCCCGTTTATTGTCAGGAATATCTACACCAGCGATACGTGCCATATCTGTTAACCTTGTCTTTGTTTAAACCTTGGATTCTTTTTGTTGATCACATACAGCTTGCCTTTGCGACGAATGATCTTGCAATCGGCGCTGCGCTTCTTTATGGATGCCTTTACTTTCATGTTCTTCTCTGTTTTTGATGCCACCCCGTTGTCCGGAGGACATCCCACCGTTCGTTATTTGTACCTGAAAACAATTCTTCCTTTCGTCAAATCATACGGCGACATTTCCAACCGCACTCTATCGCCAGGAAGAATCCGGATGTAATTCATCCTCATCTTGCCGGAAATGTGCGCCAATACTTCATGCCCGTTTTCGAGCTGCACCCTGAACATTGCGTTAGACAATGCCTCGGTTATTGTTCCATCTTGCTCAATTGACTTTTGTTTCGCCACTTGTAGCTATAATTTTCTTCTATGAACTTATGCGTTGTCAATACCTCCGTCCTGTCACTATGCACGGCGACCGTGTGCTCAAAATGCGCCGAAGGCTTGCGGTCAGCTGTCCGTATGGTCCAGCCGTCGCGTTCCTGCACTACGTTTCTCGTGCCCTGGTTGATCATGGGTTCAATGGCGAACACCATACCAGGGACCAGCTTTACACCTTTTCCGCGCTTACCATAATTCGGCACATCCGGCTCCTCATGCAGCTTCTTCCCTACCCCATGACCTACTAACTCCCGCACCACACCATAGCCAAAGCTTTCGACATAATGCTGGATCGCAAAGGCAATGTCACCGGTACGATTTCCGGCCCTGGCCTGCTCAATGCCGAGATAAAGCGACTTGTAAGTCCGCTCCAGCAACAGCAACGTTTCTTCCTTCACCCCCTCCAGCGGGTAGGTGTAGGCCGAATCACTGTGGTAACCCTTATACTGAACCCCACAGTCAATCGAAACAATATCACCCTCCCTCAATTCGTAGTTTCCAGGGAACCCGTGTACCACGACGTCATTGACGGAGATACACAAGGAAGCGGGAAACCCACGGTAGTTCTTGAATGAAGGAATACCTCCATGATCGCGGATGTATTCCTCAGCCAGTTTGTCGAGTGCGATGGTCTTAACCCCCGGTTCAACACGCTTGGCTATTTCTCCATGGGCTTTCCCTAACAGAAGGGATCCTTCACGAATAATGGCCAGCTCCTCGTCACTCTTCAGATGAACCATTCGCGCTACGCCGCAGCAAATTGAGAACGTCCTTTTACCCTGCCCGATTTCATCATGCCTTCATAGTGCCTCATCAACAAGTAGCTTTCGATCTGCTGGAGAGTGTCCAGAATAACACCAACCATAATTAGGAGCGAAGTGCCACCGAAGAACTGGGCAAAATTCTGCCCCACACCTAACTGCACTGCAAAAGCAGGGATAATTGCAATGATCACCAGAAACAGTGCGCCGGGCAACGTGATTCTGGACAATACAGTATCTATAAACTCGGCAGTTTGCCTTCCCGGTTTCACACCCGGAATAAAACCACCGCTGCGTTTCAGGTTGTCAGCAATGTCATTTGAATTGATAGTGATCGCCGTATAGAAAAACGTGAACACCAGGATCATCAGTCCAAATACAAGGTTGTACTGCCAAGAGTACGGGTCAGAAAAGGTCTGACCGATCGAGCGACCAACCTCACTATCCTGCCAAAAACCGACCAGGAGCACCGGAATAAACATGAGCGCCTGGGCAAAGATGATCGGCATCACGCCGGCAGAATTCAATTTCAGCGGAATAAACTCGCGCTTACCGCCATAGAGCTTGTTCCCCACAACCTGCTTGGCGTACTGAATCGGAATTCTACGCGTGGCCTGTGTCAGCATAATCACGCCCATCACGATCACAAAAAGAACGATCAATTCAACGAGGAAGATCAGCGCTCCCTGCATTCCGCGAAGGGTTGCTTCCTCCATCAGCGCCAATGGCAGACGTGAAATGATACCGATCATGATCAGCATCGAAATACCGTTGCCGATACCCTTATCTGTAATGCGTTCGCCAATCCACATACAGAACATCGTTCCAGCTACCAGCGTCGTAACCGCCGAAAAGTAGAAAAAGAATCCCGGGTCGATGATGGCCTGCGAATCTATGGTGCCCTGGATGTAAGCGACACCCTGAACAGATGTAATGGCAATTGTCAGAACACGGGTAATCTGATTGAGGCGTTTGCGTCCTGAATCTCCCTCTTTCTGCAGCTTTTGAAAGTAAGGAACAGCGAACGTCAACAACTGCACTATAATTGACGCCGAGATGTAGGGCATGATACCCAATGCAAAAATGGAGGCCCGGAAAAACGAACCGCCCACGAATGTATTCAACAAACCCAGAATACCCTCAGCGTCACCGCCGGCTGCCAGGCTTTCATGTGTCGGATCAATCCCCGGGATCACAATGTAAGATCCCAATCGAAAGATGATCAGGAAACCGATCGTGTTAAGAATCCGTACCCGAAGATCCTCAATGGAAAAGATATTCCTTATGGTCTGTATGAAACGCTTCATTACTTCACAGTTGTAGCGGTGCCGCCTGCCTTCTCAATTGCTTCTTTTGCAGAGGCCGAAAACGCATGGGCTTCAACGCTGATCTTTGACTTTAGCTCACCCCTTCCCAATACTTTCACCTTATCGTTCTTTCCAACAATACCCTTGCCTACCAAAAACTCCAGGTTGATCGTTTCTGCCTTGTTTTCGCTGGCCAGTCCTTCGAGCAAATCCAGATTCACCGCCTTGAAATAGACCTTATTGTTATTCTTGAATCCAAATTTGGGCACCCTGCGCTGCAGCGGCATCTGTCCGCCTTCGAACCCTGCTTTACTGTGGTAACCCGACCTGGACTGAGCTCCCTTATGGCCACGGCCTGCCGTGGAACCTCCCGAACCCTGACCGCGTCCAAGCCGCTTATTGGTTTTGACTGAACCTTCCGCAGGTTTAAGTGTATGTAATTTCATGTTACAGTTCCTTTACGCTGACCAAGTGATTTACTTTTCTGATCATTCCGGCAATCTGAGGTGTCAGTTCAACCTCAACCATCTTATTGATCCTGCCAAGGCCCAGCGATTGAATCGTTCTGATCTGGGTCTCGGGTCTTTTGATCGTACTTCTGATTTGTGTGATCTGTACTTTTGCCATCGCTCTAGCCATTGAAAACCTTAGACAACGCAATCCCTCTGTTACGTGCGATGCTGTAAGCGTCGCGCATGGTAGTCAGCGCCTTGAACGTAGCTTTCACCACGTTGTGAGGGTTCGACGATCCCTTGGACTTCGCCAATACGTTATGTACGCCGGCACTTTCAAGTACGGCGCGCATAGCACCACCAGCGATTACTCCGGTACCAGGGGCAGCGGGCTTCAGGAGCACGTGTCCTCCACCGAACTACCTATCGATTCATGCGGCACGGTTCCCTTGATAATTGGAACTTTCACGAGATGTTTCTTGGCATCGTCGATTCCCTTTGTAATGGCGTCAGTTACTTCATTGGCCTTTCCCAGACCATAGCCGACCACACCGTTACCATCGCCGACGACCACGATCGCCGCAAAACTGAAGCGCCGTCCTCCTTTTACCACCTTTGCAACACGCTCAATGGCTACGACGCGTTCCTTAAGATCGATTTCGCTGGCCTTTACCGTACTGATATTGCTTGCCGACATATTTTATGCTTAGAATTTTAAACCACCTTCCCTGACTCCATCGGCTAATGCCTTGATGTTGCCATGATAGAGATATCCATTGCGATCAAAGACCACTTCATTGATCCCGGCGGCCAGCGCCTTCTCAGCAACCTTCTTCCCAACATTCTTCGCGTTCTCGACATTTACCCGGTTCAGGCTCAGTTCCTTCGTCGAAACAGAAGCCAGGGTAATACTTTTCGTGTCGTCGATCAATTGCGCGTAGATACCGGTGTTGCTTTTGAAAACCGAAAGCCTGGGTCTCTCAGCAGTACCACGAATCTTCTTTCGGATACCCATCTTTATTCTTGTGCGCCTTTCTCTGTTCTTGCCTGCCATAGTTGTTGATCTATGATGCGTTCCTTAATTTCTTACCGTTATTGTGAGTTATGCTACCGTATTACTTAGCAGCCGCCTTACCAGCCTTGCGGCGGATGTACTCACCCGTAAACCGTATACCTTTTCCTTTGTATGGTTCAACCTTCCGCAAGGATTTAATCTTTGCGGCCACCTGCCCAATGAGTTGCTTGTCAATTCCCTCCAAAATAATTGTCGGATTGCTTCCCTTCTCTTGGATAGCCTGTACCTTAATCTCAGCCGGAACGGCGAAAAACACGTTGTGTGAGTACCCGAGGCTCAGTTCCAGCACGTTTTGCTGGGCAGTTGCCTTGTAACCCACACCAACCAATTCCAATTGAGCCTTAAAGCCCTTTGATACACCCTCTACCATGTTCGCAATCAGTGAGCGGTAGAGCCCGTGCAGCGCACGGTGATGTTTTTCTTCGGTGGGGCGCTCGAGCAGCAGTTCGCCATTCTCCTGCTTGATATTGAAGTCCGGGTCTATGACCTGGTGGAGTTCTCCTTTTGGACCCTTTACAGACACTTTTCCTTCGCCCTTGTCAAAGTTGATAGTAACGCCTGAGGGTACGGTGACGGGTTTCTTACCAATGCGTGACATTCTCTCGTTCTTTTAATAGACGTAACACAATACTTCACCGCCCACGTTGAGGTTGCGGGCTTCCTTGTCAGTAATTACGCCCTTGGATGTGGACAAAATAGCCACTCCGAGGCCGTTCATCACGCGGGGCATGTTCGCAGCACTGACGTAGCGACGAAGACCCGGTGTACTGATCCTCTCCAGCCGGGTGATCGCCGACTCCCTGGTCTCAGGGTTATACTTTAAGGCGATCTTGATGCTGCCCTGGTTGTTCTTCGTTTCGTCGAACTTGTAATTGAGGATATACCCCTTATCGAACAACACCTTGGTTATTTCCTTCTTTAGGTTGGACGCAGGGACCTCCACAACGCGGTGGTTGGCCTTAATGGCATTCCTTAACCGGGTCAAGTAATCTGCTATAGGATCCGTCATTTTCTTACTACTTTATTAAAAAGCAAGCCCGCGTTTTAAAAACCGGGCTGCAAAGATATCGAACAATTTTTATTATTCAAACTGTTATCTGGTTTCGTCCTGACTCGCAGGAGACCTTGATACTCAGCAACCAATATGTCATAGGGGGCTCCAGCCACCCTGAAGATCACCAGCTTGCCTTGGTGAGGCCGGGGATTCGTCCTTCAGCCGCCATTTGACGGAATACGTTCCGACAAACGCCAAACTTTCGCATATAACCGCGGGGGCGTCCAGTGATTTTGCAACGGTTCTTCAGGCGAACCGGCGACGCATTGCGGGGCAATTTGTCGAGGGCCTGATAATCTCCAGCCTGCTTCAACGCCTTTCTTTTCTCGGCTTTAGCGGCCACCATTCTTTCCCTTTTCGCCTGTCGTGCTATAACGGATAATTTCGCCATGCTTAGATTAGTTATTATTTGGCAAACGGCATCCCGAATTCCTTCAGGAGCTCGTAGCTTTCTTCATCGGTTTGGGCAGTCGTGACGAACGTAATGTCCATCCCGCTGATCTTATTTACTTTGTCAATCGAGATTTCCGGGAAAATGATCTGTTCCTTCACGCCCAGCGTGTAATTACCACGTCCGTCAAACCCCTTGGCACTCACACCACGGAAGTCGCGAACGCGCGGCAGCGCGATGTTCATCAGGCGATCCAGGAATTCATACATCCGGTCACCACGCAGGGTTACCCGAACGCCGATCGGCATGTTCTCTCTGAGTTTGAAATTTGAAATTGCCTTCTTCGACTTGGTGGCAACGGCCTTCTGACCACTGATTGCCGTAATCTCGTCGATCGCTACGTCGATCAATTTCTTGTCAGTCACAGCCACGCCCATACCCTTGTTGATGCAGATCTTCTCAATCCGGGGAACTTGCATTACCGATTTGTAGCTGAACTTTTGCTTCAGCGCGGGGACAATGTCCTTAACGTATTTGTCCTTTAATCTTGGAGTTGCCATTACTTGATAAATTCTCCTGTTTTCTTCGAATATCTCTGCAGCACACCCTTGTCGTTCAGCTTGCGACCAACACGGGTCGGATTTCCACTGGCCGGATCAACCAGCATCAGGTTGCTGATGTGAACGGGGGCCTCTACTTTCTTAATCCCGCCCTCCGGCTTTCCTGCTGAAGGCTTTTCGTGCTTTGTGATGAAGTTGATACCTTCCACGATCGCACGCCTCTTAGCAACGAGCACCTGCAGGACTTTTCCCTTTTTACCCTTGTCGTCGCCGGCGATTACCTGTACGGTATCTCCTTTGCGAATGTGCAGCTTAGGTTGTGTGTTCCTTTTTCTTTCCATGGTTTAAATCACTTCAGGTGCCAGTGACACAATCTTCATAAACTGTTTTTCCCTTAGTTCGCGAGCAACCGGGCCAAAGATACGCGTACCGCGCGGTTCGTCCTGTGCGTTCAAAAGAACAGCAGCGTTATCCTCAAAACGGATGTAGCTTCCATCCTTTCTTCTTACTTCCTTCTTGGTTCTAACCACAACGGCTTTGGAAACGGTTCCCTTCTTTACCTGGCTGGTAGGCAGCGCAGACTTAACCGTAACCACGATCTTGTCACCAACCGAAGCGTAGCCAGTCTTGGTTCCGCCCAGCACATGCATACAAAGGACTTCCTTTGCTCCGCTGTTATCAGCTACAGTAAGTCTGGTTTCAGTGCGTATCATAACAATATTTCGTTTCTATCAAGTTTATTTAGCCCGCTCCACGATCTCAACCAATCTCCAGCGCTTGTCCTTGCTCAGCGGGCGGGTCTCCATAATCCTCACGAGGTCGCCAATATTCGCCGTGTTTTCCTCGTCATGCGCCTTGAACTTGGTCGTTTTGTTGACAAACTTCCCATAGATCGGGTGCTTCACCTTACGGTCGACAGCTACCGTGATCGTCTTTTGCATTTTGTTGCTGATCACTTTTCCGATCCTTTCTTTTCTCTCGTTCCTTTCCATAGGAATTATTTTTGAAGTTCTTTAGCTCTAAGTTCTGTACGCAGCCTGGCGATCAGCCGCCTTGCTTGCCGAATCCTCATCGGATTCTCGATTGACGACACTTTATGAGCAAACTTGAGTTTGTGCAAGGCCTCAACCTCACTATTGATCTTGTCGTTCAGCTCGGCCACGTTCAGCGCCTTGATTTCAGAATTCTTCATACTCGTTATTATTCTACGTAGTCTCTTCTAACGGTAAACTTCGTCTTGATAGGAAGTTTCCCATCAGCCAGTGCCAGTGCTTGCTTTGCCGTGGCGAGGTTGACACCACCGGCCTCAAACAGAATTGTTCCGGGCTTCACAACAGCCACCCAGTATTCGGGTGCTCCCTTACCCTTACCCATCCTCACCTCAGCGGGCTTCTTGGTCACTGGCTTGTCAGGGAATATGCGGATCCATACCTGGCCTTCACGCTTCATCGCGCGTGTTACGGCGATACGGGCTGCCTCCAGCTGGCGTGCTGTAATCCAGCCTCCTTCGAGGGCCTTGATCCCAAATGACCCGAAAGCAATTGTATGGCCCCGGGTGGCCATACCTTTCACACGGCCCTTCTGTGTTTTTCTGTATTTGGTTCGTTTCGGCTGTAACATCTTGTTGCTCGGGCGCCTGTTTCGCCCCTCCGTTTTTTGCTTTTATTCTTTAAGGTGCCGGCTAGCCGGCGATCAAATCATTCGTTCAATCCGGATCATCTCGTACCACGGCTCCGTCCGCCCTGGCGTCCGGCTCCACCTTCGCCGCGGCGTTCGCGACGACGTCCACCACCACGAGGACCAGGTGCGCCTGCTCCTGCAGGACCTGTGCTGCTTACCAGGCCAATATTCGGTGAAAGGTCACGCTTGCCGTAGATCTCACCTTTGAAGATCCACACCTTGATACCGATTTT
>CAZIAG010000124.1:7699-9383 GCA_964537375.1 uncultured Roseivirgaceae bacterium | reverse complement strand
TTAGTTCTTGAAGTGTTGTTACAATAAATAATTGCACACACTACGTTCCTCGCACTCTCTACTCAACGGAGTATCACACTGCTCAGAACTCCGCCTGCTTCGGCGCTCTCGGGAACGGGATCACATCACGGATGTTCCCCATACCCGTCGAGAACTGGACGAGGCGTTCAAAGCCGAGGCCGAAGCCACTGTGGGGGGCTGATCCAAATCTTCGAAGGTCAAGATACCAGTCGAGATCCTTTTCAGGAAGACCGAGCTCCTGTATGCGGCGTTGGAGCCGATCAAGGCGTTCTTCACGTTGTGATCCGCCGATAATCTCTCCAATACCTGGAAAGAGTACGTCCATGGCGGCGACCGTCTTGCCGTCGTCGTTCTGACGCATATAGAACGCCTTTATGTCGGCAGGGTAATTGAACAGAATCACCGGTTTGTTGAAATGCTTTTCAACGAGATAGCGTTCGTGTTCCGATTGAAGATCGACACCCCAGTCGCTGATCAGGTATTGGAATTTTTTCTTTTTGTTGGGATTTGAATCGCGAAGAATATCGATGGCCTCTGTATAGCTCAGACGGTGGAAGTCGTTTTCCGACACGAACTTCAACCGATCGATAAGACCAAGCTGACTTCGCTGATTCTGTGGCTTGGCCTGCTCTTCTTCGTCAGCACGCTTGTTGAGAAATTCGAGGTCTTCCCGGCAGTTATCCAGTGCGTAGCGAACCAGGTATTGGAGGAAGTCCTGCGCGAGCTGCATGTTGTCTTCCAGGTCGTAGAAAGCCATTTCAGGTTCGATCATCCAGAACTCCGCCAGGTGTCGGGTTGTATTGGAATTTTCTGCCCGAAAGGTCGGGCCAAAAGTATAGACGTCACCCAGGCCGAGCGCATAGGTCTCGCCTTCCAGTTGTCCTGAAACGGTCAGGTTTGTTTCCCGCTCAAAGAAATCATGTCGGTAGTCAACCTTACCCGCTTCGTTCCTCGGTGGGTTTTCAATATCGAGTGTCGTCACCCTGAACATTGCGCCTGCCCCCTCGGCATCGGAACCCGTGATGATCGGTGTATGAACGTAATAGAATCCCCGGTCGTTGAAGAACTTATGCACAGCGTAAGCCATAGCGTGGCGTACCCGCATAACGGCTCCAAAAGTGCTCGTGCGCGCCCGGAGGTGGGCAATTTCCCTGAGGAACTCAAGCGAGTGTTTCTTGGGTTGAAGCGGGTATTTTTCTGCATCGCTGTCGCCTAGAATCTCCAGTTGGCTGACCTTTACCTCCACGGGTTGGCCCTTCGCCGGTGATGGAACCAGTTCTCCCGTGACGGAGATGCAGGCGCCCGTCGTTATACGCCTCAACAATGTTTCGTCAAACCGGGTGAAGTCCACTACGGCCTGCAGGTTCTTAATGGTCGACCCGTCGTTAATGGAGATGAACTGATTGTTTCTAAACGTACGAACCCATCCCTGCACGGTGATTTCCTGGCCCGTAGGCGATGTTTCGAAAAGTGCTTTTATCTTCGTCCGTTTCATACTGGTCGTTGATTGCCCGGACACCCGTCCGAAGCTTGCAAAAAACGCGAAAACTTGGGGAATTTCATAACGAGGCTTACCGTTTACAATCGAGAAGCCGCTGCTTTACGGTCAGGCAGTTGACCAGGCGGGAACCATATAGAGTTACCGATTTTTTAGGCAAAAACC
>CAZIAG010000124.1:0-7689 GCA_964537375.1 uncultured Roseivirgaceae bacterium | reverse complement strand
GGGACCGTTTTATAAGTGGCTCGAATTAATAACTTTGCGTTGGAAAAAAGTATCAACAATCCATTTGGATGCAAAAGCTAGGTTTAAGCCAGTCGTTACAACAGAAGCTCTCACCGCAGCAGATTCAGTTTATCAAACTGCTGCAGGTGCCCACTGCTGAACTTGAGAGCCGGATCGAGGAGGAACTGGAGATAAACCCAGCACTCGAGGAAGGTGCGGAGGACCCGGCGTCAGAAGAGGAACGAAAGGACGAAGAGTACGATGAGACTTCGGGCAGCGAAGACGAGGTGGATATCAAGGACTATCTTCGCGACGACGACTACAGTGGATATAAGATGCAGGGGGATGGCGATGATGACGATGATCGCGAAATGCCGATCCCGATGTCCAGCAGCCTGCATGAACAGCTGATGGATCAACTCGATTTTCTCGGCCTGGATGATCGTCAATACGCCATTGGCAAACAGCTGATCGGCAGCATTGAAAGTGATGGATATATTCGAAGAGAACTCGAGGCCATCGTGAACGATCTCGCTTTTTCACAAGGAATAGAGACGACTGTCGAAGAAGTTGAGTCCATTCTTAAAAAGATACAGGGATTTGACCCTCCGGGAATTGCCGCGCGAAATTTACAGGAGTGTCTCCTGTTGCAGCTGGATCGCATGGATAACGGCCATGACATTGATGTGGCAGTTGCCAAAAAGATTATCTCTGAATGCTTTGACGAGTTCACCAAGAAACACTACCACAAGATCCAAAAGAAACTCGATACGGAGGATGAGGACTTTGTGCGGGATGCGATCGACCTGATCATCAAGTTGAATCCGAAGCCCGGTGGTGGAAGTGCAACGATGGTCAAAAACCAGTACATCATTCCCGACTATATACTTACCAACAACAACGGAAAACTCGAACTCGCGCTTAACAGCCGAAACGCACCTGAACTCCGCATTTCGCGATCCTATACGGAAATGTTCAAGGCGTATGACAAGAGTGATAAAAAGGATAAGAAGCTCAAAGAGGCCGTTACATTTGTAAAACAAAAGCTCGACGCAGCGAAGTGGTTTATCGACGCGATCAAACAACGCCAGCAGACACTGTTGAAGACCATGCGCGCCATCGTCGATTTTCAATACGAATTTTTCCTCGAGGGAGATGAGACGAAGCTGAAGCCCATGATCCTGAAGGATATTGCCAACATGATCAATATGGACATTTCCACCGTGTCGAGAGTGGCGAGTAGCAAAACAGTTCAGACCGATTTTGGTATCTACCCCCTCAAGTACTTCTTCTCCGAGGGAATCGCCACCGATTCCGGAGAGGAAGTGAGCAGCCGCGAAGTAAAACAGATTATCAAAGAGATAATCGAGAAGGAGGACAAGTCCAAACCGCTTTCTGACGATAAACTCGAAAAGATTCTCAACGAAAAAGGATATAACATTGCTCGTCGAACGGTGGCCAAATACAGGGAGCAGCTCAATATACCGGTGGCCCGGTTAAGGAAAGAGATCTAATCGTGACTACGACGGCCCGCATTTTATCTGTCCTTTTTCATCCGTTGCTGTTGACAACTTATTTGTTTGCAACTCTTGCCGCGGTACTGCCTACGGCGTTGGCACCGGTCTACTCGGAGTCGTTTGGTACGTTTCTGTTGATGATCTTTTTGGTGACGTTTGTCCTCCCGGTTATATGCATGGGTATTTTCAAAACGTTCGGGACCATCAATTCATTCACGATGAAGACGCGTCGTGAACGATTGATACCCTTCATCTTCATCACAGGGATTTATGTTGCTACCACGTGGATGTTCCTGCAAAACGGTGGGAGATCATTGGACGACAACTTGATCCGTTTACTAATGGTTATCGATGGCCTTGTGATGGTCGCCACGTTGGTGACATTTTTCTATAAAGTGAGTGTGCACAGCCTCGCGATATGGGGTATCATCGGTGTGATGATGGTACTTGCGCGAATGGCCGAAATAAATACAATGCTGTATATTTCGACAGGCATGATCGTTCTGGCGGGCTTTGTCATGGCAGCACGGCTCCATTTGGGCGCTCATTCAGCGGCTGAAGTATTCTCTGGCGCAGCGCTCGGCTTGGTTGCGAGTATCCTTGGTATGCTGATCCTTTATTGAACGAAATAAGATATGAGTGACTACAGATATTTGCTGTATAGCAACGACTCCGGTGTGGCAACCATCACCCTCAACCGGCCAGATGTGTACAACGCACTTAATGACGAAATCACATACGAACTCCAGGATGCACTGAAGTCCGTTGCCAGGGACGAGACGGTTAGAGCGGTGGTATTGACGGGTGCTGGAAAGGCATTCTGCTCCGGGCAGGATTTGAAGGCTGCCTCCGGGCAGGAGAAGCGTTCATTCCTTGAATCGCTTCACAAGCGTTATAACCCGATCATCAGGGCAATGCGCAACTTACCAAAACCGATCGTCTGCAGACTTAATGGCGTTGCGGCCGGAGCAGGGTGTTCCATCGCACTAGCGTGTGATGTCATCGTAGCGTCGACGGAATCGAGCCTGATTGAAGTGTTCATCAATATTGGACTTGTGCCGGATTCGGGTTCGTCGTGGTTCCTGCCGCGTTTGGTCGGCACTGCGAAAGCGTTCGAATTGTGTACCACCGGTAAACGCGTTTCGGCGACCGACGCCGTCAACATGGGGCTGGTGAACAAGGCCGTGGCTCCCGAAGAGTTGGACGCCGCCGTGAAGGAGTACACAGATTATTACGCCAATGCCCCCACAAAGGCCATCGGTTTGATCAAGAAGATGCTCACTAAGTCTGCAACTGCCTCACTGGAGGAAATGCTGGAATACGAAGCATGGTGCCAGGAGATTGCAGGTAGTTCTGAAGATTACCGCGAGGGCGTAACGGCATTCCTTGAAAAAAGAAAGGCGGTTTTCAAGGGGAAGTAGTAAAGGTGGACATCGACCGATCTGTCTGCTGAATACTACAACACCACTTGCGATCCGGAGATGATTAGCTACACCCACTACGGCCGCCGCGTCTGCAATCGCCAAATCGTCACCTTTACCAGGCATCATCGGATCTAAGATCCGACCAATCACCTCGTTACATCATGACCTCTCGCTTTTCCCTGTTCCCCCTGGTTTGACGTTGTGCCTGTTTCCCCCTCGGGATTTCTCGCGTAAGAACCCAATCCAACGCGTAATCGATTCTCAACATTCTTTACTCCCGACACAGCTTCTGCAATATCCTCTGCCCTGCGTTTCATTCCGCGGTCTTCGACCAGTCCTGCCAATGTGACTTCTCCGTTTGAAACGGTCGCCTCAATTTCCGTAGCATCAACAAAGGGGTCATCGCTCAACCGGTCGTTGACATCTTCCAGAATACGATGGTCGGAGCGGTTGTAGTTCTTTGGTCCCTTGCCCCGGTGATTCGTTCTTCGGTCGTAGTCGCGTCGCCGACCGGCGTCTTCATCCCCAAACCACGATGTAACTTCATCTTTTGTGCGGTCCCACCAGCTCCGGTCTTCGCGGTCATCATACCACTCATCATGACGGCGGTTCGGTTCGTAATGCCTGCCATGGCTGCGACTTTGGTCAGTCTGGTAGCTGCCGTATCCCCGGTTCCCATAGCGGCCGTAGTTTGCACCGCCGAGCCGTGTTCCTTTATAGCCTGCTCTACCCAAACCTTCATAATCGCGGTCGTAAAGGTCACGCGAACGACCATAAGATTTGCCCCAGCGCTGGCCTTCCATATCGCCGTCGGACCGATAGCGGCTATACCCATACCCCCCGCGGTTATCCTCTTCGCGTTCATAACGGCTTTGCCAGGCTGCATTATCATCAACGTCGTGCTGGGCGGTGCCGTAGTCACGGTCGTCGTATTCATGCCGATCGTTTCCCCACCGGCTGCCCGTATTCCGCTCATCCCGGTCGCGATGATGCGCATGTCGTTGATTTCGATTGTAATCTGCCATAAATAGATGTTTAGCATTGGATCGTCGGAGATCAACGAACAAAATTGTGCCCTCGCGACGCTCTCAGCGTGAAGGGAACTGCAGGTAAAATGACGTGCCCTTATTCTCAACGGAATCTGCGCGAATGGTGCCACCGTGCAGGCTCATGATCTGTTTCGAGAGGCTCAGCCCAATACCTGATCCATCCTTTTTTGTTGTGAAAAAGGGAACAAAAATTTCAGGCAGTTCTTTCGGCGGAATACCTTTTCCATTATCCTTTACTTGGATCACCGTGCCCCGGGCATGGCGTGAAACGGTAAGATTTATTTTTCCTTCGGTTCGGCCTTGTACGGCGTGAATACTGTTATTTATGAGATTAATAACAACTTGCTCCATTAGCGCGCGATCGATTTTGATGTCGACATTGCGGTCGCCATCGACGAGAACAGTCACCGAATTTTGTTCCAGAACACTCGACAACAACTTGACCGACGTTTCAAGAAAATCGAAGGCATTCACGGTCTCGAAATGAGGTTGAGGAATTCGAGTGAGCCTTCGGTAATTATCGACAAACCGCAGGAGGCCATCGCTTCTCCTTTGAATAGTAGCCAACGAGAAACGGATATCGCGTATGGTGTCCTCCGACAGGTCCGTCAATCGTCGCTGGTTTCCCTCGCGATCTTCGAGCATGCCCTGTAGGGTTTCAGTTAACGACGAGATGGGCGTGACCGAGTTCATGATTTCATGCGTGAGGATTCGAATCAGTTTGTGCCAGGCCTCGACTTGTTTTTGCTCAATTTCCGAGTTGATATCCTGAAGGGTGATGAGTTTCGTCGGACGATCGAGGACAATGAGCGTTCGAACATTGACCGAAAGTAATTTGGTTTCTCCTCGGGCGGAATTGATCTCCATTAGTTTCTTTCCCTCCGGACCAAGCATTTCAACTTTGCGGGCGAGGCCCGGTTGCTGTTGTGCAATAACACGCCAGGAGCGTATATCTTCGGCCCCAATCAGTTCAGCTGCCGTAGGATTGATCAGCGTGACGTTGTTACTCTCATCGACCACAATTACACCGGTATACAAATGACTGACAAGCAACCGAAGAAATTGGAATTGTGCTTCCCTTTCGATCTTTACTTCCTTATAAGCCTTGATGACGGTCATCATGCCTTCATCGAGCGCGCCGAATGATTTACCGAGCGATGAAGACTTGAAAGTCGCTGAAAAATCGTTGTGGCGGATCGCGTAGAAGAATCTGGCAAGCTCCCGATTTGTCCTGGATACAAAACGGATAAGTTCCCAGACCTGTGCAACCAGAACGATCGAAAGGATGATATGGTTGAAAAAGAGACGGCGGTCCCCGAAGATGAGGGCCAGGACGGACACCGTGCCAAGGAGCAGGAGGATGCGGATCGTTACGAGCACGGTGAATCGCCGGAAGATCATGCCGATGTGTTTTGGTCAGATCCCATGCTTCTTCATTCTCCGGTACAATGCCGTTCGTGTCATTCCTAACGCAATGGCCGTTTGGGTGACGTTACCACCATTTTGGTCGAGCGATTGACGAATGAATTGGCGTTCCATTTCCTCAAGTGTACGGGGTGTGTCGTCTTGCCGGGTTCGCTGCATGGTGGGAGCAATCATCATTTCCGGTGTGTCAATGGTGCGGCCTTCGGAAAGGATGACTGCCCGTTCTACGGCGTGCTGCAGCTCCCGGATATTCCCAGGCCAATGATAACGCTTGAGGCGCTGCATCACGCCCTTGTCTACTTTCATGCCCAGGCGTTTATATTTCTTTCCGTAAATATCCAGGAAATGGTCGACCAGGAGTGGGATGTCATCGGTCCTTTCTCTCAGTGGTGGTACGCGAATCTCGACCGTGTTGATGCGATAGAGCAGATCCTGGCGAAATGACTTTTCATAGACCATGTCGTTTAGTGGCATGTTCGTCGCGCAGATTAGTCTGAAATCTACATCGATGGACTGCGTTGAGCCGACTCGCTGTATCGTCCTGTTTTGAAGAACGGTCAATAGTTTGGATTGGAGTGCCAGGGATAGGTTGCCAATCTCATCGAGGAAGATCGTTCCTCCGTCAGCAAGTTCGAAACGGCCGGGTTTATCCTGCCGGGCATCCGTGAAAGCACCCTTAACATGTCCGAACAACTCACTCTCAAAAAGAGACGTGGCGATCGATCCAAGGTCCACCGTGATAAAAGCATTGTCCTTCCTTAACGATCGCCGGTGAATTGCACGAGCTACCAGTTCTTTTCCAGTACCGTTTTCGCCAAGAATCAGAACGTCGGCGTCCGTGGCGGCGACACGCTCGATGAGTTCACGCACGCGCAGAATAGCCGGAGACTCCCCGACGAAGTCGACATACGGCTTGTCCATCGCGCCGATCAATTTTTCCTGTCGCGTCTTGAGGGTTTGAAGTTCACGGCGAGATTGTCTTAGCTGCAGGGCAGACATCATCGTTCCGAGGAGCTTTTGATTCTTCCAAGGCTTAAGTACAAAGTCGCTGGCCCCGTGTTTTATGGCCCGAACGGCAAGGTCAATTTCACCATATGCGGTAATCAAAATCACCACAACTTCAGGATCCAACCGGCGGATTTCATTCAGCCAGTGAAACCCCTCCTCACCGTCGTTGAGACCGGCCCGAAAATTCATATCCAGCAGGATCACATCGTAATCCGTAGATTTCATCATCTCGGGTACCTTCTCGGGCGATGGCTGGATGTCGACGACCGAAAATTCCTGTTTCAGGAACATGCGGGCGGTTTCCAGGATGTCGGGATCGTCATCAACGATCAGGATACGGGCCTGCAGCATAGGGATTTTTCAGAACCCTGAAGGTACACCTGCACTGTATCAAATACAAACATTTAGATGTATCAAAATCGATACAATACGAGGTTGCAGTAATTTATTAAAATACTGTTAATCAGATAATTGAAGAAATGGCCCGTTATTAGCCGATACCCATCGAAAAAGGGCCCTTGTCCGAATCTTATAAATGGAAGTTCGATGATCCGGTTTGCCTTCAAAATCCTGTTTCGAAAGTTTGCCCGCGAGAGGTCATACTCGCTGCTAAACATCGCCGGCTTGTCCGTCGGTATTGGGGTTGTTCTCATCATTGGGCTTTACACGCTCCATGAGTTGAGCTATGACCGCTTTCACTCCAAGTCCGACAGGATCTATCGGGTGGCGATGCATTTGGAGGTGGGTGAAAATGTTGTAGATCTCAATTCAACTTTCCCACCCACGGCGCGGGAACTTGAAAAGGGGGTGCCCGAAGTTGCTATCGCGGTCAGGCTTTACTCATTGAACGGGCTGGCGTTCAGGCGCGACGAACTTGTCTTCAACGAGGACGATGTGCTCTACACGGACGATGGATTTTTTGATGTGTTTGATTTTGACTTGATCGAGGGTGATCCAAAAACTTGCCTGAGCAAACCGCATCAGGTCGTGTTGACGCCGATGCTTGCGCAGAAGTATTTTCAAGGTAGTTCAAGCAAGGGTATCGTTGGTGAAACGATATTGATCGATGGCGAAATATACACCATTAGTGGAATCGTCCGCGAGGCTCCGTCCAACTCGCATGTGAAGTTCGCTGCCCTCGCGTCGATACAATCCCTGGCGGTCGGTCGCGATGACGAGTGGAATAACATGAATGTAAGCACCTATGTGCTCACCGAACATCCCGTAGAGCCGGCGGAGCTTGAATCGAAGGTAACCCAGGTGTTG
>CAZIAG010000123.1:6177-9383 GCA_964537375.1 uncultured Roseivirgaceae bacterium | reverse complement strand
TCTCTTCTTTGTTGTAGTCCTCTTCCGTTTTAAAGAGCTGGACCGTTGCACCTTCTACGGTATTGCCCACCTCATCGCGAACGGTCACATTGAGCGATGTTTTGATGATCTGAAAGGCCGTGAGGGCAAAGAATCCAATTAGTGTGACAAGGATGAAACGCGTTTTCATGGTTGTTCTTTTTTGAAGATTGGATAAGCAAAGATAGCGGGAACGGGCCCAAATGCAAGGTGTCGACGGCGGACGGTCCACGGTTTGGATTGGTCCCCGATAGTGACCACGTTGAATGAACGTCAGTGGCTATTGTTCACCGCGAGGGGTGCCGGGTTCGCCGAGACGCGTTTAAGTTCATAAACTTCTTCTAAAACACTGCCTCGAATTACCTCTTTTTACCCCTCCCGATAACCATCTTGCGATCGTGGCGAACACGTTTTTATCCAGGAAAGATTGGTCACTATCTGGATACTTCTATCTCAGCAACACCACACCGCCCCGTGTTTCGCGGATGCGGTCATCATCAATACCCTTGTACTTCACGACGTAGGTATACGTGCCGGGGGGCAAGGGCTGCGAGGAGTTGTTGTTGTACCCACCGTTCCAGCGGAAGTCGCGGTTGTTGGCCTGGAAAACCATCTCGCCCCAGCGGTTGAATATGAACACCTGGAAATCTTCATCCGCCACGAAGAAAGTGTAGAGGAAAAACTCCTGGTTGACACCGGAAGGACGTAATGCGTTTGGACCGGTGATACGCGGATCGCATTCCCTTGCCACTTCGGTTTCGTCTGCACTCGGGCACCCGAAAGGATTGACCATCTCTACGCGGTAGGTGCCTACATCGTCTGCCGTGAATGTGCGTTCCGTGGCACCGTTCTGGAGTTGTCCGTCGACGTACCACTGGTAACTGATGAAACCCGGGCCGGCGTCCAGCGTAACGGTGCGGGTAGGCGCATCCGGGCGCGGATCATCAGGGCATATCAGGTACGAAGAGAGCAGTAGTCCGGGGGTGATCGGGCCCGGCACGACGGTCATTTCGTCAGTCACTGTACAACCAGAGCGTGTGATGCTCACGAGATATTCTCCCTCGCGTTCGTCGGTGTGCTGCGCGGTGGTGGTGGGCTGTGTGCCCCCGTTGTACGTCCAGACGAAAGGCCCGGTGAAATCCGGAGGAGTGGCCGTGGCTACCAGCAAAAATGGTGTTCCCTGACACGCCACGTTGTCGAGGCCTAAAACGACGTTGAGTTCGCCCGCCACGTTTGCATTGTGGGTGGACGTCTTGACACAGCCCGATCCAGAATTGATCACTGTAACTCCAAAATTTGCCCCATCATCATCACGTCCAATTAAGATTTGTGCCGTGCCGTTAGTGAAAATTTGACCATTCCTTGTCCATTGGTAAGTGTATTCAGGACCCGAAGGGGTCGCCGTCAACACGACCAAGTCGGCACAGGGGTCTGAAGGTTGAATCACGGGTTGCCAGTCGTTGTCAACATCGACAACAATCATTGTGTCAAGCGCGCAGAAGCCGGTTTGTGTGATTCTGACGTTATATACATGCGCACCTTGGTCGGGGCTTGCCGAAATGCTATATCCAGTCGTAGCGCCGATGATCTCCGGGCCTGACCAATTCCAGGTGGTCCCTCCGGTCGCCGTGATGGTGATCGGGTCATTACACGCGTCAATCTGAAATGTCGCCGGAACCGTGGGCTCTTGATTGACAGTAATAGGCGGACTTGTGGCTACACATGCTCCAGCAAACACCTGGACGAGGTACTCTTGGTTGTTACTCGGCAATGCAGCCGTGTTGAAAGTTAAGTTTGACTCGTTCGTCACATCCTGTACTACCGCTGCCGTTGCGGCGTCGAGTACGCGGAAGGTAAAGGGGGTTGTCACTGAAGAGGGCGGATTTGGAGTGATGGTGGTTTGAATCATGATTGGATCACAATCTGCGGTGGGTACGCCTGCTACCGAAAACTCGGGGTCGTTGACGGTAGCCGTTGTGGCGAACGAACAACCACTAATTTGATCAGTAACCGAGACTACATATACCCCTGCCGATAGCGTTGTCGGAGTAGATGCTGCGAAGGGTGCTGTTTGATTTGTCACCGGAGGTACGTCGAAGGGACCTGTGACGGAGTATGTTAGTAAGGTGTTGGTAGGGCCAGTCACGTCAAAAGAGACGCCCGCGTCGCCAGCTCCGCACGATGATGTCGGTGTAACGACCAAATTGGCCACGGTAGGAATCTCCATAATATCAATAATAACCGAGTCAACCGACGCGCAAATCTGTCCGTCTATGTCTGCCTCAAGCCTGACCTTGTACTCAAACTGACCGGGAGTACTCGTATCTACCGACTGAGTGCTCGAGGTATTTGTGTTCTCAGCATCGTTCACAAACCAGGTGTACGTAATATTTGGTTGAGTGCCTGCGTCCAGAGGGCCAAAAGCGCTTTCCGCGCATATCGTTACGTCAGACCCTAGTTCAATGGTTGGCCGGGTCGATGTGACAAAAATATCTCCCGAATTGGTGCATCCCAGCGCGTCAGTAAGCGTGAGACCATAGATTGCTGGACTAGTTACCGTGATTGTCCGGGTCGTATCTCCGGTAGACCAAATATAGGTGAGTCCCGCGGTGTTATTTGGATTTGCGTCAAGCACAGCCACGTCATCCGGTTGACATAAGTTTGCAGTCTGTACTGGAATCGCAGGCAACGGATTGACCGTTAACGTGGAATCGAAGACGATATAGGGATCATTGCCAAGTTG
This sequence comes from uncultured Roseivirgaceae bacterium, assembly GCA_964537375.1. Taxonomy (GTDB): domain Bacteria; phylum Bacteroidota; class Bacteroidia; order Cytophagales; family Cyclobacteriaceae; genus Chryseosolibacter. Next base: position 6,622 of record CAZIAG010000123.1, on the reverse strand, counting down.
CGTTTCACATCGATTTGATATCCCCACGGTTACGGTGTACGTACCTTCAAGGTCGAACACATGCGTTAATTGAGGCCCTTGTTCCTGGATGCCGGATACACCCGTGATAGACCAGGTGAACATGTCAATCGCTGAATCCTTTCCAGTTGCCGTGAACGTCGTTGAATCATGCAGACATGCGGTGGTGGCGGTGAACGACGGCTCCTGGATAGGTGTGGCTACAATCTGTGTAAAGTTAGGCAGCCCCAGTCCGCTGTTCGTGCCACCCAACAGGGCGAAATCCTGGAGCGTAGTCAACGGCGTAAGTTGTGCTGTATCGGCGACAGGTTGGAAAGTCCACAGGTTCGCGCTGCCTTGACGAGCTACGTAAATCGTTCCGTCCGGCCCGATCTGCATGGCCCCGAGGGCCTCACCCGGATAATTCTGTTGTTGTTTCAAATACGGA
>CAZIAG010000123.1:0-6167 GCA_964537375.1 uncultured Roseivirgaceae bacterium | reverse complement strand
AGCGAATCGAACGCAAACTCGTAGATAGCGGAGTTGGCGTCCGTGAGCGAAGCGTACAGCTTGTCTCCAAAAAGCTCAATGCCATAAACCTGACCGGTAGCGGTATTGAGATCTGCGACGCGGAAGTTGCTCACCACACCGGTTGAATCGATGAAGTCGAATATCTCCACGACGTTGGAGACACCGGGAGTTGATAACGCCACCGCGATGCGGTTCTGTGCACCGATCTCCATATAGCCTTGACCATGAGCAAGCGTCGTCGTGGTGTGGTCTGAGCCGATGGCGCTGATCACCGGGTTGCCGATACCTTGCGCGTCTACACGGTACGCACGGAACGAGTTGTTGCCGAATTCATGCGCGATCAGCCAGTTACCATTGCTCGTAATGCGCTCCGTGCTTCGGGCGAAGAGTAATTCCCCGGCGATTATGAACGGATTCTGAACACCATCATTTCGCTTCAGGTCGAACAGGGAATAGCGCAGTTCATGTGCACCGGTCGGGCCGTCCACCGCTTGCGTTGTGAAGATATAATACAAAGTCTCGTCCCCGGAAACAGGTACGATCAACGCCGACTGAGTTGATTCGGGATCGCCACCAAGGCCAAGCGCTGGTGTTATGTCCACTTGTGCGCCACCCGGGCCGCGCGTGTATACGCTTCTGCCGTCAGTGCTAAGGATAACTTGACCATTTTGGTCGCAAATAACCGAAGTTCCTTCGGGTGTATTCAGCCAACCGTTTATTGGAACTGGCGGCCCGTCGGGGAGGGGATTAAAATCAATACCTGCACCCATCCCAAAATGCCATATGTTCGCTTGCTGATTCTGGACATCGTATTCCTTGATATTGACCCCAGCGTAAGTCGAACAAGCCCCAATTGTAACGACGACATAGTAGTAACCTGCAGAATCTGGCCGTAATTCGTTGGTTGTCTGACCAGGAAGGGGCCCTCCCGGTCCGTACCATTGGTAGGACTCCGCTCCCGTACCGTCTTGTACTTGAACCGTCACCACCATATCGTCGCTGGTGTCATTTGGACAACCGTCGACTCCGTTGTTTATCGGAAGCTCACATTTGCACGCCGTTGTATCCTGCACCAGGGTCAACTGGAGATCGAATGCCGTGATGTTCACCACCTGGGAAAAGTCAGCACTGTCCGTTCCTAGATATGCTCTCACGGTAACATTGAAGGCGCCACCACTCTCGTAAATGTGAACCGGACTCCATCCGGCGCCACCGGTACCGTCGCCGAAACTCCACACCAGGCTGTCGGCATCAGGTTCAACCGTGGGATAAAATGCAATAGGTGTGTTGGCGCAGGTTCCATCGGTCGTGAACGTCACGGTCAGGGGGATGGTATCATTCAACGAGAACGATGAAAACTGTGTCGCGGCGAAGTCGGGACTGCCTGTGAATGCTTCCGGATTGTAATTCACCGCCGCAGCAATCGTGTCGGGGCGGTTAATCACTCCGACGAGAAACGGGCCGCCGGCTGTTTCCTGGTAGAGGTGATAGATTCTGCGGTCGGGCGCAAGTTGAAGTCCATAGCTCCGCGCGATGTTTTGTGTAAGGACACGCTGATGAGTCGTGAGCGCGTTGGTGACATCCGCCTGAAGCAGGTCGGCCTGGACTCCCGTGTCGCCGTGACGGGAGATGTAGAGGTATTGCCCATTTGGGCTCCACTCCGTGTCGAAGATCGCTTCGCCAGTTGTGTTTGACGACACCGCCGTATTCAGGATACGCTGATCAAATCTCAATTCACCCGTGAGGTTGTTAAAAATGACAATCTCGATGTCGCGTGATATTTCCTGGGTGGAAACAGCGATCCTGCCGGCTGACCCGGAGGCTCCATTCCATGCAAAGTTGCTGGCCACTTCGATGAGCCCAACTCCCTGTACCGGTGGTGCAATCGTGTTACAAAGAAATCCGGCGAGCCGTTGGCGTGCGTGATCAAAAAGAAATCATCGCCGGCAGAGGGTACCGTGATCATCGCTTCTGAAACCCCCGCAACCCCGGGAACAGCGCCATTGCTGGCAATCATTTCCCCTAAAGGAGGGGAGGGGAATGTAGCATTGCCGGTGCGGGACATGTCTACCGTAAAGTAATTGACCGCGCCCGGCGTTGTTCCGTCGGCCGTATTGACAAAAACGTAGTATTGATTGGCCTCTCCGGGTACTTTGGCGATGGCCACGGCCTGGTTGCCGTTGGGGTTTCCGCCCAGCGGGGTTGCCCCGAACATCACCTGATGGGAGGCATCGTAAATGTTCTGTCCATCTGAATAGAAGAGCAGGTTTCCGTTTACGGAGTTTGTCGCCACAGCCGCTCCGCCAGGTGTCGATGTAGCATTATTGACGACAAGAGATGGTGCATTGTCAGAGCGGTTGAAACGAATTCCGAGGTTATTATTTCCAAAATACCAGTTGTGGCTGGCGTAGTCCTGTGCCTGGACGTATGTTGCGCCAATGAACATCAACACTATCGCGCAGCGAAAAATCAAGGGTAAATTTCTGTGCATGAGATTCTTCTTCACGGTCGCTCTTGATCCGAATCAAATATTAAAACGCCCTGCCTCCCCGAAAGTATACAATTTGCGGTAAAAATACCGTTATTAAACAATGACACCGGATATGGAAACGTCGGCATGGTTTATATAGGCAATAAGCATTTTCTATTTTTACGATATACCATTAATTTGCCCGGATTATTGGCATCTCAGCACCCAGGTTGATGGATAGACATTCGAGTCGGCAAAACACCATTCCCGGGCGATCTGTAAAATCGCGCGCCCGAACCATCGCCACAGCGGGGCTGGCGGTATTGATCCTTTTTACCACCAAACCGGGAAATGCCCAGGATCCGCAGTACTCTCAATTTTATGCGGCACCCCTTTATCTGAATCCTGCCTTTGCGGGGTCGACAGGTCAGGCGCGCGCCGGATTGAATTATCGAAACCAGTGGCCTGCAATCGACGCCAACTTCACCACGATGTCGGCCTACTTCGACTACTTCATTGCCGACAAGCGCAGCGGAGTGGGCCTGCTGCTCACGAATGACCGTGAAGGCCTGGCGGGACTTCGATCGATGAGCATTGCGGCTCAATACTCCTACGAGTTGGAAATCACCAAACAGCTCGGTTTTCGCCCTGGCTTCCAGGTGGCGTATTACAACCGTGATATTAATTTCAACCGCCTCACCTTTGGTGACCAGTTCGATCCTGCTACGGGCGAAATCATCAACCCGACAACCGCGGAGCAGTTTGCGGGCCAGGGCAATAAGGGTTTTGTTGACCTTTCCGCGGGCGGTGTCTTCTTTACAAAAGTAGCGTGGCTCGGTCTTTCGGCTCACCATCTCAATCAACCGAACCAATCGCTGATCGGCGAGGAGTCCCGGTTGCCGATTAAGTATTCGGTACACGGGGGGTTCAAATACTTCATGAGGCCTGGAGTCGTGGCTACGGGTGGCGTCTACCGCGACGCGGAGCGAAGCATTGCCCCGGCCTTTCAATATCGTCACCAGGGACGGTTCGATCAGCTGGACCTCGGCGTGTATTTCACCTTTGAACCGCTTGTGTTGGGCACGTGGTATCGCGGAGTTCCTTTCAAGTCTCTCGACGGTTTTGTCAACCACGAATCGATCGTCTTGCTGGTCGGTTTTGTCAAATTAGGAGCACAGGATGCGCTGAATATCGGGTACAGTTTCGATTACACCATCTCCAAGCTTGGGCCTGGCAGTGGAGGTGCTCACGAGTTCAGCCTTGTCTACACCTGGCCCATGCGGAATCCTCGCAAGCCGCCGCCCGATAAGTTGGTGATTCCTTGTCCGGATTTCTGAGTGATGGGGTGCGCGCCTTACGCTTGCCACTCCCATTTTGAAAAGGATTTCACCATGAGCGTCAACGCGTAGCGCTGGCCAGTGAAGGCCCCCTCGAAGGCCACACGCTTCACAATCGAAGCTCCAACCGAACCCAGTAAAAAGAGGACGCCATCGGGTTAGACGTTCTCTGAGGAAGTTTGGCTTACCCCGGCGGGTCAAGCCGGGTGTCTGCTACCGTCGCGGGGATACCTCGCTTCGCTCGGGGTTCACTAACTAATGTTTGGACCCAAAACTTTTTTTCAGATTTGCGCGTATTTGTTAGTCAATGTGAATTCTTTATCTTTTAATTTTGTATAAACAAATTATAACGGATGTCTTTTTCTTAGGCGTTAACATTAAAACCCTTAAAAGAAATTGAAAACAAAGTTCACCCATTTGTCGGCAACTACGGTTGCTCATCCCGCCTACAGAACGTTTTGGTTCTTTCGCAGCGCCTGTTTGGTGACCAGGCGGCCTCGACCCACGAGGTGTACGCGCATTTGATATCCCTTAACGTCTCGTTAAACAATCGGTATGATGTCGAGGATGTCATACCGGCTATGCCTATTGGCATAATCTCTTAGTTCAGCCAACATCCACAATTACTTGAGACACTACATTGGAATTAAAAGATATCATTGTCAGACGGGCTACGTCTGACGACACTCACTACGCCGAGACGATAACCACCGAGATGGAGGAATCGGCAAAGGCACGCGGCACCGGCATCGCCAAGCGCTCTCCGGAGTACATTGTCAGAAAGATGCAGGAGGGCAAAGCCGTGATCGCCATCACCAACGACAGCCGATGGGTTGGGTTCTGCTACATCGAGGCCTGGGAGCACGAGAAGTACGTGGCCAATTCCGGCCTGATCGTTTCTCCGGCGTTCCGCAACTCGGGCGTGGCGACTGAAATCAAGCGCCGGATCTTCGAGCTCTCACGAGAGATGTATCCTCACGCGAAGATATTCGGCCTCACCACCGGGCTGGCTGTCATGAAGATCAATTCGGATCTCGGTTATGAACCGGTAACGTATTCGGAATTGACGACGGACGAGGAGTTCTGGAAGGGCTGTCGCAGTTGCGTAAACTACGACATCCTGATGAGTAAGGGCCGGAAGAACTGCCTCTGCACGGCCATGCTGTTTGATCCCGTCGAGGCGGCGGCTAAACTGAAGATGCCGTTGCCACCCATGAAGAAGGAAATTGACGTCACAGGACTTGGCGCGCCCGTTCACCGTCGCCGTTCGTTTCGGGGAAACCTGCGCCTCTATGAGCGGTGGATGAGGTTCAAACAGTTCGTGCTGCTCAAGGGCTTCAGAAAGAAGCAGGATCCGAATAACGGGACAGTTCCATCGAAGAGGTCGATTTTGAGTTTCTTCTTCTTTTGGTAGTCCTGCGTACCATCGCGGCTCAATACAGGTTTCAATGTGTAACTTTATTAACGGAAAATCCCGAGGGGAAACCATTTTAGGAAATGAATAGAAAAGTCGTTCTGGCATTCAGCGGAGGCCTCGATACCTCGTACTGTGTAAAATACCTCAGCGACGAGATGGGTTACGAGGTACACTCCCTGACGGTGAACACAGGTGGTTTCGACGCCGACGAAGTGAAGGCGATCGAAAGCCGCGCGAAATCGCTGGGCGTTGCCTCGCATACAACAGTCGACGAGACTAAGAACTACTATGACAAGGTAATCCGCTTCCTTGTCTACGGAAACGTCCTCAAGAACAACACCTATCCCCTCAGCGTGAGTGCCGAAAGGATGTCGCAGGCGTTGGCCACGGCGGAACATGCGCGCAAACTGAACGCCGATGCCGTTGCACACGGCAGCACCGGGGCGGGCAACGACCAGGTCAGGTTCGATATGATCCTCAATATCCTCCTGCCCGGCGTTGAGATCATCACGCCGATTCGCGATAAACGACTGTCGCGCGAAGAGGAGATCGCATACCTCCAGTCGCGGGGCGTGGACATGAACTTCGAGAAGGCAATGTACTCGGTTAACAAAGGCATCTGGGGTACGTCAGTCGGTGGAAAAGAGACCTTGAAATCCATGGGCACATTGCCGGAAGAAGCGTGGCCGACACAGGTCACCAAATCCGGAAGTGAAACTGTCACGTTGACGTTCGCCCGAGGGGAGCTCAGGGGCGTGAATGAAAGGCACTTTGCACACCCTGTCGAGGCGATTCAATATCTGCAATCTCTTGCGGGCCCGTATGGTATTGGGCGTGATATACATGTTGGCGACACGATCATCGGCATTAAGGGACGGGTCGGGTTCGAAGCGGCCGCGCCGTTGATCATCATCAAGGCTCA
>CAZIAG010000122.1:0-9431 GCA_964537375.1 uncultured Roseivirgaceae bacterium | reverse complement strand
CAATTTTGTACACCTTGCGCGCACGGGATACTTCGACAAAAAGTTCTTCCATCGCGTAGTCCCAAATTTCGTGATCCAGGCCGGCTGCAATCGAGGCGACGGATGGGGAAGTGAAGATTATTCAATTCGATCAGAATTTTCTGAACGAAAATACCGCACCGGCAGCGTCGGCATGGCTTCTGCGGGAAAGGACACCGAAGGGACCCAGTGGTTCATCACACACTCCCCAACCCCACATCTTGACGGACGGTACAACATCTTCGCGGAAGTTGACCAGGGAATGGAGGTTGTACATCAAATACAGGTGGGTGATCGCATTCTTGGTGTAGATTTGCCCTTCTTGGAAGAGAACGACACGCAATAATGTCTTAACCCGATTCGGCTTTGAATTCAAGTTTTGATACATCGAAGACTGTTGGAATACTCGGTGGCGGCCAACTTGGCCGGATGCTCATTCAATCGGCCATCGACCTCAACCTTTCCATCGCTGTACTCGATCCTGATCCGGCGGCCCCATGTGCAGCGCTGGCGAAGTTCCAAAGTGGCTCGCTTCGGGACTTTGATACAGTAATTCGTTTCGGAGAACAATGTGATATCATCACCATCGAGATTGAAAACGTGAACACCGCCGCGCTGAAGGAATTGGCTCGCCGCGGCAAACATGTCTTCCCCGAACCGCATGTAATCGAGTTGATCCAGGACAAGAGAACCCAGAAACAGTTTTTCTTGGATCACGATATTCCCACTGCTCCGTTCGTGACGACAGAAAATGCTGCCGACGTTCGCAATCATCGCGAGTTCCTGCCGGCCGTGAATAAACTTGGGCGTGAAGGTTACGATGGCCGAGGTGTTCAAATTATTCGCACCGAAACAGATCTCAACAACGCCTTCGACGCTCCCGGTATCCTGGAGAAGTTGGTCGACTTTGACCGCGAAATCGCCGTCATCGTTGCGCGAAATGCGCATGGCGAGGTCGTGACTTTCCCAGCCGTAGAAATGGTCTTTCACCCCAAACACAATCTCGTGGAATATTTGTTCGCTCCGGCCAGTCTGTCGGAGCCCATTTTGCGGCAAGCCGATGAAATCGCGCGCAAAACCATCCTTGCATTGAATATGACGGGCCTGCTCGCCGTTGAGATGTTTGTGACAAAGACAGGCGAAGTTCTCGTCAACGAATTGGCACCGAGGCCACACAACAGCGGGCATCACACGATCGAGGCGAATGGAACATCTCAATACGAGCAACACCTGCGTGCAGTTTTGGGACTGCCACTGGGCGATACGGATACAGTGGTTCCCGCCGCGATGGTCAATCTCCTGGGCGAACCCGGTTATTCCGGCACGGCGCGCTATTCCGGGCTTGAAGACGTTCTTCGTTTGCCCGGTGTGCACGTGCATCTCTATGGAAAAAAGGTCACCAAACCATTTCGCAAGATGGGCCACGTAACGATCATTGACCGGGATGTGGATAGTTTGAAAAAGAAAGCCACTTTTGTGAAACAAACCTTGAAAATAGTCGCCTGAAGCTATGAGCAAACCACGCGTTGCCATCATCATGGGAAGCGAATCAGATCTCGCGGTTATGCGCGAAGCCGCCGACGTACTTGGCCAACTCGGCGTTCCCTTCCACCTAACTATTGTGTCCGCACACAGGACACCAATGCGCATGGTTGAATTCGCGTCTTCGGCCAGAGAGAACGGTTTCGAGGTTATCATTGCGGGGGCGGGGGGTGCCGCCCATCTCCCCGGCATGGTTGCATCCATCACGACGTTGCCAGTCATTGGTGTGCCTATCAAATCCCGCAACTCGATCGATGGTTGGGACTCCGTACTTTCCATTCTTCAGATGCCCTCGGGTGTTCCCGTTGCAACTGTTGCCTTGAATGGTGCTCGTAACGCGGGCATCCTGGCGGCGCAAATCGTCGGCACCCACGATTCTGCCGTTGCGAACGCCCTTCAGAAATACAAAGAAGAACTTCGCGAAAAGGTAGAAACTTCAGCGAAAAACATCGCTTTAAAGGGTTGAGTCATTTCCCGGTCCGGAAGCGCTTTTAGATTGCCCTAAAATTCGTTAACTTCAGAGCCTTTTACTGAATTGGAACGTCATGAAACCTAGCGAGAAGGGTTGGCTTAAACAGTATTTGGATTTTCGCAAAGATCTGCTGTTCAACCTGACTTCAGAAGTGAAGAAGGGATCGCACCCAGAGCACTCTTTGTACAGGATCATTCAGCCCACGGGTCTGATGTATGGCCAAAGCGTTGGTGCGATTGATCTTCCGGAAGACAGTGATTGGGGCGAAAAGGATCGGATGAAGATCCTCCTGGCCGAAAGCCTTATCAGCAGTTCGCTGCTGTATAACGATCGCGGTGCTGGCTCTGCTGATGATATGTCTTCGGTGATCATGAAGACACTGGAGAACATCGGCAACTTTTATAACAACATCTTTCCTGAACTGGCAACACCTTCAAAGACGCTTTTTGGTAGGAAGAAGACACCCCTTGAACTCGCCGAAAGGATCCTTGATAAACGGATTGAAAGAACGAGCGAGTTTGAAGGGAATTTCTGGACCTACTTTTTCCATAACAGTCTGCTTTTCCTGGACGTCTTCATATTTGGCCAATGGATACACACCAATGCCGACAAAATCGTCGCCGATTTCTTTCGGTACGAGCGCGACGAACTCCGGTTCTCCGTTGTCAAGGTTATTGCTGCGGCATCGCACGCCAACCAGGAAGTGGCGTATGAAGAAAAAAAGCTCCTTGAATTTTTCCTCCGCAGCACGGACTTGTCGTCGGAAAAACGCCGCGAGGCGTTGGCTATTTTTGAGAAAGGAATTGATATAGAGGAGATCCACCTGCCTTCTGAGAATTCGTGGATACTGAAAAAATATTTCCTTGAAATGGCCGTGCTCACAATCTGGGCCGACAAACGATTTGAGCAGGCCGAGATGGAATTCCTCAAACATTTTTGTGCGCACCTTGGCTTCAGCGACGAAGATCTTGAGAACAGTCTGATTGCCATAGAGGGATTTGTGCTCGAACATTGGGAACAACTCGAGTACCTCCAGAACAAACAGGATTATAACCAAGTCAGCGAACAATTCATCCGTCGCGTGGCGCGCATCGCTGAAAAGAACAAAGGCCGCCTTACAAAGGAACTCCAGGCAAGCGAAGAGGTGATGACGCTCCTCAGGAAGGCACGCTCAAACGAACTGACTCTCGAAGAAAAGGAGAAGATGCGGAACGAACTCATCCATATCCTCAAGACGATTCCGACGTTCGTAATTATTTCGCTTCCCCAAAAATTTCTTACGTTGCCCATTCTGCTCAAAATCCTTCCGAAGAACCTTTTTTCAGAGGGGCTGCACCCGAACTAATCGGGGGCGGTGTCTGCTTTACGGGGAATCAGGACTGAGAAAATAATAGACAGCGTGAGCGTTGCGATGATGACGGTGAATGAGACGTACACATCCACCTCAATATGCCATATCTCGAGCAGCATCTTGGCACCAATAAAGAAGAGAATGATGGACAGCCCTTTTTGCAACAGATAGAATTTATCAATGATGCCGGCGAGAAGGAAGAACATCGCACGGAGACCCATCACAGCAAATATGTTGGAGGTGTAGATCAGAAACTCGTTTCGGGTTATCATGAATGCCGCAGGAATCGAGTCGACGGCAAAAATCAGGTCCGTGGTTTCGATCAACACGATCACGAGAAAAAGAGGTGTGAAAAACCATTTGCCGTTTTCCTTCACCATAAAACTGCCATTCGGGGAGTGCTTCGAAAGTGGAAGGTAACGACGGCAGAACCGCAGCACGGGATTCTTCTCCGGCTCGATCTTTTCGTCCCCGTCTTCAAAATAGATTCGGATCCCGGAGTAGATCAGGAACACACCAAAAATGTAAAGTATCCACTGGAACTTGTTGATCAACAGTGCTCCGACGAATATGAAAATAGCCCTGAAAACAATCGCACCGAGTATCCCCCAGAAAAGTACCCGGTGATAATAGGCCTCGTCGACCTTGAAGTACTTAAGGATAAGTAGGATAACAAAGATGTTGTCAACGGAAAGGGCGTATTCTGTTAGGTACGCGGAAAAGTACTCGATCGCAGCCTGGCTTCCGCTTGTACCATGGACGCCGCCATCATCATAAAAGTAGATAAAAAGGCCAAAAAGGGTTGATATGGAGACCCAGAAGACCGATTGATAGAGCGCAGATTTGGTGCTGATCTTGTGTGCCTGCTTATTAAACAGACCGAGGTCCAATACCAGAAAAAGGATAATTATGACGGCAAAAATGCCGAACAAAATAAGTTCCCGCTCGCTCCAATTCCATAAGAACGAGATTTCAAGTATGTTCGCGAGGCTCAGCAACCGGGGTCAAAGGGGTTATAAACGTCATTGAGGGACCCAATCCGAACAAAAAACCGTCAAATCAGAATCCGTTAACCTTCAAAACTACAAATTTATTTTATTCTCAGAAACTTACACGGATGATTTAGAGGTTGGAAATTACAAAAGAAATTATAAAGGGTTTTGTATTGTGGTCATTTCTCATCCTGGCAATTCTGGCAAATTCCCTGGATCAGCAGGTTTGTCTCCCTGACCGTATAGCCGGTAGGTAACCTTATTTCGGGGACATCGACTTCAAGACAGGAGGTCTGTTCACATACCGAACATTTGAAGTGTACATGATCGTGCCGATGGGTGGCTTCGGTGCACGCATCGCTGCACAAGGCAAATTTCAGGACCCCTGCATCGTCGAGGACTTTGTGAACCAATCCGCGGTCAAGAAACGTCTTGAGGGTCCTATACACCGTGACACGGTCAAGGTCTCCCCGGATGGCGCGCTCAATATCCCCATAGGCTAGCGCATAGTCCCGCTCCAGAAACACGGTCAGGACGTCTTCGCGAGCCGGAGTGGACCTGAGGCCGAAATCCCTAAGCAGACTGCGGGACAAAGTCGACATTTTTATGTGAGTTGTAACCGCAGCAAATTACGATAAATCCCGTTGTCGCGTTCGGTCAGTTCGGCATGGGAACCCATTTCGGCAATCCTTCCTTCGTTGATCACGAAGATCCTGTCTGCCTTTTTGATGGTACTCAGGCGATGGGCGATGATCAGGGTAGTACGCCCTTCCATAAGTTTTTCAAGGGCCTCCTGGACCAATACTTCCGACTCGGCATCCAGCGAACTCGTGGCCTCGTCAAGAATGAGGATAGCCGGATCTTTAAGTATCGCCCGCGCAATGGCGATCCGCTGGCGCTGGCCCCCTGACAACTTTACGCCGCGCTCCCCTACAACCGTCTCAAAACCGTCGGGAAACCGTTCAATAAACTCAAGGGCATTTGCTTGTCGCGCCGCCTCCCTGACAGCTGTCTCGGTTGCCTGGGGTTTACCGTAGCGGATGTTCTCCTCGATAGTACCCCCAAAGAGAATAACCTCCTGGGGAACGATTCCCAGATTTCGGCGATAGGCGGTAAGGTCGAATTCCCTTATGTCGATATGCTCCGCCGCTATGACTCCCCGATCGATAGGATAAAATCGCATCAACAGGTTGATGATAGTAGATTTCCCTGCGCCGCTTCTTCCAACCAACGCTACCTTTTCACCAGCGCGAATTTCAAAATTGAGATCGTCCAGGATCAAATGATCCGGACGGGTGGGATAAGAGAACGAAACGTTTTGAAATTTCAGGTTCCCCGAAAGCTGAACAACGGGCGCGCCTTCGGAAGACTCATCTTCCTGCTTTAGTATCTCAAGTACGCGTTCAGATGCGCCGAGTGATTTCTGAACCTGGCTGTAGATGTCTCCAAGTCCGCCGATTGAAAATCCAATCAGCATTGTATAAAACACGAACGACAGCAAGACACCGGAGGTGATCTCGTCAGAAGCGACCAGTCGCGCTCCGTACCATCCAACCGCCACTATTCCTCCGAAGATGGCGAATATCACAAACGAAATAAAAAGTCCTCTGTACTTCGCCGTACCGATCGCAAGGTCGACAACTTTCCTTATCGAGGTTCCATACCGGTTAATCTGTAGCCATTCATTCGTGAAAGCTTTCACGATCGAGATTGATTGCAATGACTCTTCAACTACAACGTTGGCTTCCGCCAGCCTATCCTGGGTTTTCCTCGAAAGGCGACGGATATACCTTCCAAAGACCAGGGCCGCCAATACCAACACCGGAAACGTCAACAGCATGAACAGGGTAAGGTTCGGAGCGAGATAAAGAATTATTGCGGTGCCCAATATCAATGTCAGAACCTGTCGAAGGAGTTCGGCCAGCGTGTAACTGAAGGTATCCTGAAGCGTCGAGACATCAGAAGTAATCCTGCTCATCAGCTCGCCAACGCGGCGGTTGTCGAAGAACGTTATTGGTAGCCAAATGACCTTGCGGTACAGGGCCATGCGAATGTCGGCCATACCGCGTTCGCTCACCATCGAAAACGTATACACCCTGACAAACGAAAAGATGGCTTGGAGCACCAAGACAATAAGAAACGCAAATCCCACCTGGTCGATCGATGTGAAGTACTCACCGCCACCTGACGCAGCATCGACCAGTTCGCCCGAGAGGCGTGGGAACGCAAGTACACTTAGGCTGGAAAGCGCAAGTGCGACGAGGCCGAGAGTGAACGTTCCCTTGTAGGGTAGCATGAAGCTAAAAATTCCGAACAGCGTGCGCAGATCATTCTTGTTCAAGCGCCTGCGCGATCCGTCCCCAGGTTCTTCTTTTTTTCCCATCTTTTTCAATCAAAATGAATCGTGCCCCTCACCCAATAAACCAATGTATCCGCCATCATCATTTTCTGACCACCCTCGACCGAATAGGAAGTAAGCAGCAACTTCCCACCAATGTCCTGCAACTCCATCCTCATCTTTCGCGCGCTGGAATACAAGGCATGCTCCGTTTCGTATAAAGCCTCAATGATGCGGGGTCGGTTGACGCTCTGGTGATAAAATATCCGTAGGTATTTCACAGGCTGATCAGTTGTATCGGTGTACGCCGTGATCCGAAGATTGCTGCCCGGGTCAGACAGGCCGTGTTCGACGATATAGCTCGAGCGATTCACCGGCTTGTTGATGACGTCAAGCTCTTTGAAGATATCCAGTTCTTTCCGCCAACCGGTGGTGTCAGGAGTGTACGCGCTGCTATCTCTGTTTTCACCCAATGACGCTGTCTTTTGGAGGCGTGCATGTCTCTCCGAAAGCGCTTCTACCTGCCCTTCAATAAGACTGTCGATGGGATAGAAGACAAACTCACGCTGGCCCGACTGGCAGGACGCCAGCACAACCAGCGCCAAAAAGAACAGACTAATCCTGTAACAACACATTTCCGGTCATTTCTTTAGGCACAGGGATCCCCATCAAGCTGAGGATCGTCGGGGCAAGGTCACCCAACTTCCCGTCCTTTATTTTCCCCTTATAGTCCTTATCGACAAGAATGCACGGTACCAGGTTCGTGGTGTGCGCCGTGTTCGGCGTTCCGTCGTCGTTAATCATGATATCCGCATTGCCATGATCAGCAATGATTAGCGTCGTATAACCGTTCTCCAGTGCCGCCGTTGTCACCTTTCCTGCGCATTCATCCACGGTCTCCACAGCCTTGACCGCCGCCTCAAACACGCCCGTGTGACCCACCATGTCAGGGTTTGCAAAATTCAGGCAGATAAAATCGGCATCTCCCTTCTTTAGTTCCGGAATGATCTTGTCTGTGATTTCGAACGCACTCATCTCCGGCTTGAGATCGTAGGTAGCCACCTTTGGCGAAGGGCAAAGGATTCTGCTTTCTCCCGGAAAGACGGTCTCACGCCCGCCTGAAAAGAAGAATGTTACATGCGGATATTTTTCGGTCTCTGCGATTCGAATCTGTTTTTTCCCCACAGCCGAGATTACTTCACCGAGCGTCTTCTCCAGATTATCCTTATCAAAAAGAACTTTGACTCCCGAGAATGAATCGTCGTAATTTGTCAACGTGACATAATAGAGCGGCATTTTTTTCATGCCGAACTCAGGAAAATCCATCTGCGTGAGAGCCTGCGTGATCTGCCGACCGCGATCGGTTCGAAAGTTGAAACAGATAACCACATCGTTCTCCCTGATTACCGCGGGTACACCATCATCTCCGACAACCGCAACGGGCTTAACAAACTCATCCGTTACATTCCCATCGTACGAACGCTTCACGGCTCCGAGGGGATCGCTGGTTTTTTCGCCGGCTCCGTGGACAAGCAAGTCATAGGCGAGTTTTACACGTTCCCACCTTTTATCCCGGTCCATCGCATAGTAGCGGCCGATAATACTCGCAACTCTGCCGCTCGTTGAGGACATATACTCGATCAAGTCTTTTAGATAGCCGATTCCGGCCTTCGGGTCGGTGTCCCGTCCATCGAGAAAGGCGTGAACAAAGACATCCTTCACCTGATTGTCATGCGCAATGCCAATTAATGCCCTCAGGTGATCGATGTGAGAATGAACACCTCCGTCGGAGACCAGCCCGATCAGGTGTACAGCGCGATTGTTTTCTTTGGCATGGTGCAATGCGTCAAGGAGAGTCGGGTTCTTCGCAAGGTCATTGTCCTGAATCGCCTTATTTATCCGCACCAGGTCTTGGTAAACGACTCTTCCGGCTCCAATGTTCATGTGCCCCACCTCTGAATTCCCCATTTGGCCTTCCGGCAGACCTACCGCCAAACCGGACGCCTCAAGTCTACTATTCGCATATTTGGAATAGAGCGAACTCACGAAGGGCGTGTTCGCCTTGTCGATGGCCGACACATCCTTCCGCGTGGCGATTCCCCAGCCATCGAGAATCATCAATAGAACCTTCCTGTTCATACGTGCATTTTAGGGTTTCTTTCGCGCCGCGACGCTGGTACACACCGAGCAGCCAATCATTAAATCCCGACAAATCGCGCTGCGAGGCTATGTCGGGCGCGCAAATATAGGCATGATGGTCGACTTGCTCATGAAGGGAAACAACCCCTCGCGCCAGATGTTCCGTGCCGATGCCATTATTTTTGACTATCTTTCAACAATGGCATAGTTTTAGCCCTTAACGAAGACTATCATGAAGGGATTCAGACTGAAAGGGGTATTTGTTGGAGCGATTTTGACCTTACAAGTGTTTGCCGCGAGCGCTCAGAGCGACGCCATTGAGCTGATTAAAGAGACCATCAAGGCGGGAAGCTCTAAGGAACTCTCGAAGTACCTCTTTCAAAATGTGGACGTAACCATCGACGGAAAGGTAGAGTCCTATAGCAAGGCCCAGGCGGAATTCTTCTTTCGCGACTTTTTCAGGCAACATCCGCCTTCTGGATTTGGTATCATTCACCAAGGCTCGTCAAAGGGGGGCCAACCATTTGCTATCGGTGAATACAAAAGCGGAAACGACGTCTATCGCGTCTTTATGAAAAT